>JALXER010000296.1 GCA_027069385.1 Paracoccaceae bacterium | reverse complement strand
GTTCGCCACGCGGGCGCGGGCGCTGAGCAAATGGCGGCGGGCACCTCGCGCGGATTCCTGAAGGTTGCCGGTGATATCGCCGTGCTGCCAACGCAAAATCGTGTGGCCAATGCCGAGCCGGTCGCACAGCGCCCCGACCGCTTCGGCCTCGGCCCTGCTGGCGGGGCGCAAGTCATGGTCAACGGTAATCGCGCTGATCGCGTGGCCCGCCTCGTGCAACAATACCAGCAAAGCAACGGAATCACCGCCCCCCGAAACCGCGACGGCCATGCGCTGGTCCGGCAGATCGGCCAGCGCATCAAACAGGTGGGTAAAGCTGCTCACGGGCAGCCCAAAATGCCTTGCTGTTCAACCACGTTCTGGGCCAGTTCGGCCTCGGCCTGCGGATAGCGTACCTGAATTTCCGACAGGGTCAGGCAGGCCTGCTCGTTCTGGCCCAACCGGTTCAGGCTAAGCGCCAGGCCAAACAGCGAGCGGGGCGCAAACGGCCCGTCCGGCGCGCCTGAAAAGCTTTTGAGATAGGAGCGCGCGGCATTCTGGATATCCCCGGCCTCGGACAGCGCCTCGCCTTGCAGATAGCGCGCTTCCGAGGTCAGCGGCCCGTCGGGATACGCGGCCACAAAGGCGCTGAACATCGTCGCGGCACCCGCCGCATCGCCGTTTTCCAGCGCCTGTTTGGCAGCCCTGAAATCGGCCCTTTCGCCGGTCAGCGCCTCTGACTCCGCCTCAACGGTGACGCCCAGCGGCTGCGGGTCGGTCAGCAGGCTGACATCGCCGCCCTCCAGCTCGGTCAGGCGAAAATTGAGATCTCCGATGCGCCGTGCCGCGTCCTCGGATATCTGGCGAATACGGATTTCCAGCGCTTCCACCCGCCCCACAGTGGCGCGCAGGTCGGCCTCTATCGTGCCGATCATCACCATGGCATTTGCGGCCTCTTGCGGGCTAAGCCCCGAATTGCCGGAGCTTTGCAACTGCTCGCTAAGCGTTTCAAGCTGCAATGACAGCGCCGAAAGATCGTTGTGGATATCCGCAAGGGTCATTTCCTGCGCGCCCAGCGGCCCCGCGACCAGCAGGGCCAAAAGTGACATGCGAAAACGTGCCAGCATGGGCTGTTCCTTTCAAACGGGCCGGTGTCAGGCCGACCCCATACCGCCGGCAACCACCGTCACCGCACGGCGGTTCTTGGACCAGCAGGATTCGTTGGAGCAAACCGCCAGCGGGCGTGCCTTGCCATAGGGGATCACCTGGGTAATACGGCTTTCCAGCAATCCTTGTGAAATCAGATAAAACTTGACCGCCACCGCGCGCCGGTTCGAAAGCGCAATATTATACTCGGTGGTGCCCTGCTCGTCCGCATGGCCCTCGACAACGATCGTGTGTTCGGGATGGCGGTTAAGCCACAACACCTGCGCATCCAGAATGGCGCGTGCCTCGTCGGTCAGGGTTGCCTGATCGACCGGAAACAGCACCGTATCCCCTACGGTCGTGTTGAAATAGGCGATCGAGCTTTCCTCGATCGTACCGGGTGTTTCGCCCGACCCGCCCGAACCGCTGCCGCCCCCGTTGCCAAAAATACCTTTGTCACCACAGGCCCCAAGGGCCAGACTTGCCGTCAGCAACAGTGCCAGTTTTGAAAAACCCATCACCTTTTCTCCTCTGCTCATTTTGTTTACCACCTTTTGTTGTTTTTTGCCAAATCTATCTAGTGCAGCACGCCCGACCAGTCGGGTGCCGAGGCAAAACCGGGTGTGTTTACCCGACGCAGGTTGCGGCCGGTCAGGTCAACCGAATAGATTTGCGGCGCACCGTTGGCCCCTGCGGTCTCGCGGAAAAACATCAACACGCGCCCGTTGGGCGACCAGGTCGGGGCCTCGTCGATAAACGACGCGGTCAGCAGGGTTTCGTGGGTGCCGTCAACGCGCATCACCCCGATGTGGAACTTGCCACCCTTGATCTTGGTAAAGGCAATCATATCGCCGCGCGGCGACCAGACCGGTGTGCCATAGGTGCCGTCACCGCTGCTGATCCGATGTACATTCCCGCCGGTTGCCGACATGATATACAATTGCTGCGACCCGCCTCGATCCGAGGCAAACACGATCTGGCTGCCATCGGGGGAATAGCTGGGGGTAATATCAATGCCGCCATCGGTAGTCAGGCGCGTGGACCGGCGGCTGTTCAGGTCGATCTGGTAAATATCCGTGTTTGTACCGTCGATAATCGACATCACCACCTTGGCCCCGTCCGGCGAAAACCGCGGTGCGGTTGACATATTCTCGGTATTGCCAAGCAATTGCGAGCGCCGACCCGATTCAAGATTCATCAGAAACACTTGCGGCAGGCCGGTTTCATAGCTGGTATAGATGATATCGCGCGTGTTGGGCGAAAAGCGTGGCGCAAGCACAATGGCGCTGTCATCGGTCAGATAACGCAGGTTGGCCCCGTCGTAATCCATAACCGCAAGGCGACGACGCCGGTCGTTCTTGGGGCCGGTTTCCGACACAAACACGATGCGGCTGTCAAAATAGCCGGTCTCTCCGGTGATGCGCGAATAGATGGTATCGGCGACCTTGTGCGCCATGCGCCGCCAGCCGGTGGCCGCACCGGCATATTGCACGCCCTCGCCAATGGGCAGTTGTGCCAGCACGTCGAACAGGCGGAATTTAACCACCAGACGACCGTCGGAACTGGTGCTGACCGCGCCGGTCAGCAATGCCTGCGCATTGACCGCGCGCCAGTCGGCGAATACCGGTGCCGCGTTGAAATTCGTGACCCCCGAGATATAGGCCGTGCCGGGAATTTCGCGGAACAACCCAGTGCTGACCAGATCGGCAACCACCACTTCGGCAATGTCGCTCGCCAGCCGCTCGGCCCCCTGATTCTCAGCGATAAAGCGCGGAACCGCCACCGGAATCGCCTCGACCACGCCGCCGGTCACATCGATTTCCAGCGTCGGCCGGTCCTGTGCCATCAGCGGCCCGCCAAGTAGCGCCAGCACCGTCAGCAGAAATTTCAAACTTCTCATATCACACCTCTGTCCACATCAATTCAGCCCTACCTCACCCGAGGCCGGGTCAAAACGCAAGATCAATTCCATCCCTTCAGGGTATCTGTCCGAAGGCAACGGGATAGTTCCCGCCTGGAAAATAGCCCGCCGCGCCGCGTCAAACGCAATTCTGAAAATGCCGGTCGGGTCTGCGGGTTCGACGGGGCGAACCTCGCCTTCGATGGCACCGAACCGGTTCACCTTGACCGCCACCCGCACCACATATTGTTCGTATTCCGGCTGACTGGTGATCAGACCTTTGTTCCAGTATCCGGCAAGAATGTCTCCAATCGCCGCCTTCTCAGTGCCTGTTAACGCATCTGCATTTGGCACCCCTCCATCCATTTGTCCTAACTCGGGGTTATGCTCTTCTGTCAAAGGCTCAACAGCTTGTGGTGCAACTTGCTCATTCGCCAATTCGGGCTCAATTGGAGCTGCATTCTGCCGTTGGGTATCGGGGGGGCTGATGTCAATTTGGATGCTAATACTAAACTCCAAATTGATGCAAATAGGTAAGTAGCATGTCTCTTGCGCAATGGAGGATTCCCCTGATACAGCCATCAGGGAAACCGGCAAAACAAGGGAATGCAAAACATGTCTTGAAAACCGCTTAATCATCTCAGCCCTACCTCACCCGAGGCCGGGTCAAAACGCAAGATCAATTCCACCCCGTCGGGGTAGACGCCCGAAGGCAACGGGATGGTTCCCGCCTGTAAAATAGCCCGCCGCGCCGCGTCAAACGCAATTCTGAAGACGCCGGTCGGGTCGGCGGGCTCGACGGGGCGAACCTCGCCTTCGATGGCACCGAACCGGTCCACATTGACCGCTACCCGCACCACATATTGTTCATATTCCGGCTGACCGGTGATCAGCCCCTTGTTCCAGAAACCGCTAACCACATCGCCAATCGCCGCTTTTTCGATGCCGGTCAACTCGGTCACAACGGGCTGTTGCGCGGCGGCGGCAGCGGCCTGTTCGGCCTGCTCGGCAAGCAAAGCGTCAAGAATGGCGTCGTCCTCTTTCTGGCGGTCCAGTTCGGCCTGCCGCTCGCGCGCGGCCTGTTGCGCGGCCAGTTGTGCATCGCCAATTCCGCGCGGACGGATCGGCGGGCGCACCGCGCTTTGCGGGGCATAGGCGGAAATCTCGACGTTATCCTGACCGTCGGGAGTAATTTCGGTGGTGGATTCGGGCTGCGCGGTGGCGTCTTGCGACTCATCAACGTTTTCCAGATTGCCGTCCTGGGTTGCGGCGGCCTGATCCTGCGGCGCAGGCGTTGCATCTTCGGGCGGGCGCGCGGCGGCGGTCATGTCGATGCGCGGCGCATTGCGCGGTGGCGGCGGCGCGATCATCGCGGTTGGCGCGTTCAACTCATTGCCATCCTGCGCCGGTTGAAACACCGCCGGCGCGTTCTGGTCGAATTGCGGAGCCTGCACGATGATCGGGTCCACATTGACCACCTCGGGGCGGGACAGATCGGTCAGTGCCGACAGGTCGGGGTTGGCATCGGCCGCATCGGGGGCCTCGGTGTCGTCCACCACGGCCTCGGTCGGCGCGGTTTCGACATCGGGGATGTCGGGGGCCTGAAAACTGGTATCGGGGGCCTGCGGATCGACCACATCAAGCTGCGGGATCGCCGGTGCCGACGAAGCCTGAAGCGCAACCTGATCGGCGCGCACAAGGGTAACCGTGGTTACCTGCATTTTATCGACCGGTTCTTGCGGCCACAGATCAAGCCCGCCGACAAGGACGGCCAGCACCAACCCGGCATGGGCAACACCAGATATGATCGTTCCGGTCTGCATGACACGCTACTGTTTCCCGCCATCAAGGGTCGGGCCACCGCTTTCGGTGACCAGCCCGATATTGCCAAAGCCCCCCGCATTAAGCGCCCCATCACCTGCATCACCACATCATAGGTCACCGCACCATCCGCGCGCAGGAACACCTTGTCGTCTGTCCGCTCGGCGGCAATGGCGCGCAATTTGGGGATCAGTTCATCCATCGGAATCGGCGTGGTTTGCAGGGTGACGCTGCCATCGGCCTGCAAAGAGATGGTCAGGGGGGCCTCGTCCTCGGCAGGCAGGGCACCGGCGGCGGTTTTGGGCAGTTCAACAGGAACGCCCACGGTCAACAGCGGCGCGGCAACCATAAAGATGATCAGCAGCACCAGCATCACATCGACAAACGGCGTGACGTTGATTTCGGCCATGGCCCGACGCGGCGCACGGCGCGCGCGCCCCGACCCGCTGCGATTGCGGCTTATGCTTGGCGCGCCCATCTATTCGTCCCGATCCAGTTGCCGCGACAGGATCATGGAGAACTCGTCGGCAAAGACTTCCTGCTCGCCGGTCAGCCGGTCCGCATCCCCCGACAGCTTGTTGTAAAACACCACCGCCGGAATGGCGGCCAGCAGGCCCAGCGCCGTTGCCAGCAGTGCCTCGGCAATGCCCGGAGCCACAACGGCCAGATCGGTGCTGTGCTGCTGGGCAATTTCCTTGAACGCGTTCATAATGCCCCAAACGGTGCCGAACAGCCCGACAAAGGGCGCGGTCGCCCCCACGGTTGCCAGCACGATCAGCCCCGCATTGAGCCGGTCGCTGGACCGCCCCAGCGCCACATTCATCGCCCGGTCGATCCGCGCCTGCGCCCCGGCAATCAGCGCCCCGTCGGAACGGTGCGAGCGCCGCCATTCAGCCATGCCCGCCACAAATATCTTTTCCGGTGCAGAAACAGGATTCTCGCCAATTCGGGCGAACAGGTCATCCAGCGGCGCACCGGACCAGAATGCCTCTTCGAACATCTTGGCATCGCGACGCGCCTTGCGATAGTTGATGAACTTTTGAATGATGATCGACCACGACCAGAAAGAGGCGATGACCAAAATGACCATCACCACTTTTACGATCAGGGTAGCGCGCCCGAATAGCGCGATTAACGAAAAATCAATAGCTTCCATAATGCCTGCTCTTTTGTAACGCTGCCCCCCCGATGTTTCTCGGGGTGGGTATTCATGCCGCCTGATTTCCGTTGTGGCGAAAATCGGGGCCACTGTCCAGTAAACCCGCTGTCAAACGCCGGATTTATCGAGTTTCTGGCGGATTTCCGCTGGAATACGCTGCACTTTGCCGTCCAGCGACATGCAGGCGATGCGCACCGACGCCTCTAGAATAACGGTTTCATCGCGCAATACCCGCTGGTCCATGATGAAACTAGCACCGGTGATGCGGCCAAAGCGGGTCTCTACCAGCAACTGGTCATCATAGCGCGCCACCGACCGGTAATCCGCCTCGACCCGCGTCACCACAAACACCAGCCCCTGCGCCTTCATCGCCACCTGGTCAACCCCGAGCGCCCGCACCATCTCGGTTCGGCCCCGCTCCAGAAACTTCAGGTAGTTGGCATAATACACGATCCCGGCCATGTCGGTATCTTCGTAATAAACCCGCAATTTGTGATGGTGGATCATCCGGCCCTCCGACGGTTTGAATTTTCAACCGTTTCCGCTATGCTTTGCACATTCTATCACGATGCCAGTTGGTAACAAGTTTACATTTTCATACTTTATTAGCAGGAGTCCACCATGGCCGACCCGAAAAAAGACGAAGAAAAGAAGATCAAGGAAGTTTCGAAAGATTTCCAGCTGGAGCTGAAGAAGTTTTCAAGCCGGTTGAAGAAACCGCGCCTGACCCTGATGAAGCTTGATGAAATGAAGCTAAAACTCGAAGACATCAAAAGCCCCTCGGACGAGGAAAAGGACAAGCTGAAAAAGGTTGATCTGAGCCGCGAGGCGATCCGCAAGATGTTGCTCAAGGAAATGCTGTCAACCAACAAGCGGCTGGACCTGATCCTGAAACAAAAGGTGCCGCCGTTAAAAAAACCGACACCGGCGTGGCAAAAGGGCTTTGTCGGCGGGGTTTACGATTGTTTCAAACGGGATCCGGGGCTGAAAATCGGCAAGGATCTGTTTTTCGGCTGTGACGTCTCTTTGACCAAGAAAAAGGTCTATCTGGAACTGAAATACAAATTCTGACCCACGCCCCTTGACCTTCCACTTGCTGGAATCCCTATCTGCCGGTTGCAATAGCAAACAGGAGAAATTCAAATGGGTAATGGCATGATGCAAGGCGAAGGGTTGATGGGTATGGAAGGGATGTTCTTTGGCCCCTGGTCGATGCTGGCTTATGGTGCGCTGGTCATTTTGGCGCTGGTGGTGCTGGTCCGGCTGTTCAGCCGGCGTGGCACAAGCGATGGCGGGTCGCTGGACATTCTGAAACAGCGTTTCGCCGCCGGTGAAATCAGCGCCGACGAATTCAAATCCATGAAGCGCGAAATCCGCGCCTAAAGCGTGCGGCCCCCGTTTTTGCGGGGGCCGCTGCCTGCCTTAGGGTCAGGACCCTAAAGCTGGATGCGGTACAGGGCAAAGCCCTCGGCACCATCGCCGGCCGCTTCGATATTGACGCCCTGCACCTGATCGGCATAGCGCCGACCCGCCGGACCGGTTTCAAAGATCACCGTGGTATCGGCGACCGGCGCAAATTGCCAGTTGGCATCGGCCTGCGGATTGATGGTGCCTTTTTCAACGATATAGCGCACGATCACATCACGGTTGGTATCCGGCCCTTCAAAGATGGTCGTGGTGCCATCCGCGCCCGGGAAATGCCCGCCGCCGCCAGCACGATAATTGTTGGTCGCCACCACAAACATCGCTTCGGGGTCGATCGGCGCACCGTTGAATTGCAGGTTCACAATCCGGTTGGCATCGGGGTTGATCGCCTCTCCATCCTTGTTGTATTTCGACGGTTCGGTCAGGTCGATCTGATAGGTCACGCCGTCCATCACGTCGAAATTATAGCTGGGCATGGCAGGGTTAAGCAGTACCTGATCCTGACTGCCGGGCGTAATCTGGTTAAAGATAGAGGCCGAGCGCTCCAGCCATTCCTTGACCGTGGCACCGTTGATCAGCACCGCGCGCACCGTGTTGGGATACAGGTACAGATCGGACACGTTCTTGATCGCCACCGGTCCGACCTCGACATCGGTATAGTATTCCGGCCCGCCACGACCGCCGGCCTTGAACGGTGCCGCCGCCGACAGAATCGGCAGGCCTTCCCATTCGGTGCCCTGCATCATTTGCTCAATATACCAGGTCTGCGCATTGCTGACCACCTGCACCGAGGGGTCATCGGCCACCAGCGCAAAATACGAGTAAAGCGGCGCATCGGTCATGCCCACCGGACGGCGGATATATTCCAACGTTGCTTCGTGCTCGGCCTGCGTGGCATCCAGTACCGCCTGCACATCGCCCACCAGCGGAATTTTCTTGCGGTCCTCGCGTTTGTAGATCGGGCGCGTCGAACTTTGCGATGTGACCACCTTCCACTGGTCGCCATCGCGTTCCAGCATCAGGTCGATCAGCCCCATATGCGAACCCCAGAACCCGCCCATCGTCGCCGGTTTGCCCTGCAAGGTGCCCGCGTCAATATCGATTCCGTCAATCCCCGCATAGGTCTCGGACGGGAAGACAAGGTGGCTGTGGCCGGTGACCAGCGCATCGATCCCGTCAACCCCCGCCAGATAAAGCGAGGCGTTTTCCATGCCCTCCATGTTGCCGTCACCCGAGATCCCCGAATGGCTGAGCGCCACGATGATATCCGCGCCGGCCTCTTGCATTTCAGGCACCCACGCCTTGGCCGCCTGCAGGATGTCGCGCGTGTTGAACTTGCCCTCCAGATGGCGGCGATCCCAGTTCATGATCTGCGGCGGAACAAAGCCGATCAACCCGATCTTGATGGCGTGCTTTTCGCCAGCCCCGTCGGTGATTTCGCGCTCCAGAATGGTGTAGGGCTTGTAAAACAGGTCATCCGAGCGCGCTTCGGTCGCGATGGTCTTGCCAAAGTTGGCGCAAACCACGGGGAAGTTCGCCCCCTGCACCACCTTGTCCATAAAATCGACGCCATAGTTGAACTCGTGATTGCCCAGCGTGCCACAATCATAGCCCAGCAGGTTCATCGCCTGCATTACCGGATGCATGTCGCCCTCGGACATGCCGCGTTCATAGGCGATGTAATCACCCATCGGGTTGCCCTGCAGGAAATCGCCGTTGTCAACCAGGATAGAGTTGGTGGATTCGTCGCGCACCTCTTGAATGATCGAGGCCGTGCGGGACAGCCCAACCGTGTCTACCGGCTTGTCGGCATAGTAATCATATGGGCGAACATGCACATGCAGGTCGGTGGTGGACAGCACCCGCAAATGCGCCTGATTGGGGGCCGCGCTGGCCGAAAACGGGTGCAGCGTGACAAAAGCACCGGTCGCGGCGGTGGTGGCCAGAAACTGGCGGCGAGAGATTGATTTGTTCATAATTCCTCCTCGGGATGTTGGGTTGATCCGATATAAACTTGCGTCCGGCCCAGTCTTTGGCGCTGCGCGTCTAAAACACAAAGAATCGTTCAGACACCCACTTTAGCCCGAGTTGGATTATTTACCAAGAAATCAAAATTCGCCGGAATATCGGGCTTTTGGGGGCCACCCCCTCCTTCGGGACCGCCGAGCCATAGGCGAGGCCACCGCCGCCGGCAGCCGTTTTTCAGCTTGCTGAAAAATGTGGCTTGCGCGAAGGGGGGCTTTAGCCTCCCTGAGGACAAGCCACGCCTGGCCGGGGCGCGCGGCGCTGGCCCATTGATCAACGCCGGTCCTGCAAATCGGGGTGCTCCCGCAGTCCAGGGGCAGAAATGCCAAGGCATTTCACCCCTTCCCTTTGGGCCGGGCCGCCCTGCGGGCGGTTTCATTCTTCCCTCGCCTTCGCTCGGGAAGAATGGGGAAAGTGGCGCTCATTCGGGTTTGATCAAACCGGTAAAACCGGCCACCGCCAGCAGGCTGAAGAACCAGCCCAGCGTGATGTGGAGCCACATATACCACCGCGCCCAAGGTGCTTTGTCCTCATCCGGAATCCATGCGTCCTGCTGATCAAGGTCTACAATGGGAAGCAGCAGATCAATAGAATAGATCAACGGATTGAAGCTAGGATAACCCTGCCCCTTGTCAGAAACCAGATAACACCCTTTTTGCGACAGAGCACCCGCACAGCCATACCATGCCTCATTTTGCCAAACCCGCGAATCATTGGGCTTGAACCCGTCCTTCATATCGGCAAAGCCAAAGATAAACGTACCAATATAGATAAACCCAAGCAACCAGCCAACCGCCCGAAACGGACGATAGCCATAAGCCGAAGTGCCCCATATCACCCCATCCAACACCCCATCCCACAACCACCTGCCCTTTGATGGAGCCGCCTTGCGCGCCGCAACCCGCTGCAACCGCTCCTTCTCGATCAGCACCACTTTGGCATCCTCCCGGTGCCCCATTTCGCGCAGCACCTTGGCCAGTTGCTCGTAAGGTTGCGGGCTGAATGCTTTTTCAGTCGTGTCAAGCAAGCTTAGCCACTTTAGCCGCATCTTGGCATCAACGGTTGTGCCTTTTCCAACAATTCCATTGTAAACAAACCGATCCAGCGCTAACTGACCCTCTTTGGGCCAGCTTTTGGGGGAATCGCATAACAAATCAACGCTTGCGCCACTTAGCTCGACTTTACCGTTGATTTCGACCGGCCCAACAATTGAAAACAGTCCAGATACACGTGTTGAATCCATAATCAAAGCGTAACCATCTGGATTGCACAGCCTAGAACCATCCAATTCTAGCCGCGACCCTATATTCGCGCATAAAAGATTCACAACTCCGGTTACAGTAATTGCCTTCAGGATAAGACCGTTCTCAACCTGTAAACCAGTAGCGTTAAACCCTTTCTCAAACGTTGAATATCCAAAATGGAGAAATCTTGTTTTTGCACCTCTTAATAATACGGCCTCTTTGAAGCGGCAGTTCTGAAGCGAAAGGTCACCTGATATCTTACGGTTTTCTAAATCGAGAGTGCCGGTGATAATGGCATCTTTTATATAGAGACCCTTTTCGTGTCGATACTTTTCGCCCTCGCCGCTAACTGATAGAAAGCGAATAAATCCTGCCCTAGCTTCGCGCTCTTTATCTGTTATAGTACCATACCGCGGTCGAATAGAAAACTCTTTCCCGGTGGCGCAATTTTCAAGAATCACCTTCTCAGCGTAGGTTAGTTCGCCGAAATCGGACAGCTTGCGGTTGGTTTTCATGCGTGCTCCCTATGTAGGGTGCGTGGTCTCCACGCACCGTCCCTCAGTCGTCATCCTCGTCGATCAGCAATTGCATTACCCGTGACGCCAACCGAAGGGTGTGGGTCGGGTCCTCAGCGGCAACCGGCATGGTTTTGTCATAAGCGGCGCGGATGGTGGCGGCGATGTTGGGGCGTACGATGGCCATATTATTGCTTTCGATAATCCCGATCGGGGATTTCAACATGAACGCCGCTTCGGACCACAACAGGATAGAGCGCGCCATCTGGTCGGTGGCCAGCGCCTGCACCGAGAGCTGCGCCATTTGCTCGTCAACCCGGATCAGCAGGATGCACAGCTTGATGCCGCCCTGTTCGTCAAAGGCGAAATGGCGGTACTGGTTGGCGCCCGACTGGGTAAGCCGCGCCAGCAATTCGTCAAGGCCGGGCAACATGCGGTCAAGGTCGGGCACCGCGCCGATCTCGGCCCAGTCCGAGCAGAAAAACACGATAAAGTTCGCGCCCAGTTCGGGGTCGGTCTCGGCCAGTTGCATGTTGGCAATGCCGGCCACGGCCTGAAACGCGTCCTTGATCGCATCCAGCGATTTGTCATCCGTGCCGACCACCATCGGTGCAATCGGGCGCCCCCAGCGGGCAAAGCGGTACTGGCCGTCATGGGTAAACAGCGCCTCTATCTGGCTTTCGTCAAAGTCGATTTCGTTCATTTATTCATCTCCGAACAGGTCGTTGGTCCGTGGCGCGCTGATGCCCAGATGCTGCCATGCTTTGGCCGCAAGCATCCGCCCGCGCGGGGTGCGTTGAAGTAGGCCTTGTTGCAAAAGGAAAGGCTCGATGACCTCCTCAATAGCATCACGGGCCTCGGAAAGGGCTGCGGCAATTGTTTCCACCCCGACCGGCCCGCCGCCATAGTCTTCAGCCAGCAGGCGCAGATAGCGCCGGTCGGCCCCGTCAAGGCCCAGATCATCAACCCCCAGCCGGGTCAGCGCCATATTGGCGATCTCGGCGGTCACCTTGCCGTCGCCCTGCACGATGGCGAAATCCACCACGCGGCGCAACAGCCGCCCCGCAACCCGCGGGGTGCCGCGCGAGCGACGGGCGATCTCCATTGCGCCGTCTTTATCCGCGTGGGCATGCAGGAGCCGCGAGGCACGCTCGACAATCTGCACCAGTTCGGCGGTGGAGTAGAACTCAAGCCGGGTCGGAATACCAAAGCGGTCGCGCAACGGCGTGGTCAGCAAGCCAAGGCGCGTGGTGGCCCCGACAAGCGTAAAAGGTTGCAGGTCGATGCGCACGGTGCGCGCGGCGGGGCCTTCGCCGATGACCAGATCGAGTTCAAAGTCTTCCAGCGCCGGATACAGGATTTCCTCTACCGCCGGATTCATGCGGTGGATTTCGTCGATGAACAGCACGTCGCGTTCGTCCAGATTGGTCAGGATCGCGGCCAGATCACCGGCCTTGGCCAGCACCGGCCCGCTGGTCATACGGAAATTAACCCCCAATTCCCGACTGATGATCTGCGCCAGCGTGGTTTTGCCAAGCCCCGGCGGGCCGTAAAACAGCGTGTGGTCCATGGCCTGCCCGCGCTGTCGGGCAGATTCGATAAACACCGCCAGATTGGCCCGCGCTTCGGCCTGCCCGATGAACTCATCGAGCACCTGCGGGCGCAATGCGCGGTCAGCATCTTGGGGCTGCGGATCGGGGCGAAGGGTCGGGTCAGAGGGGATCACGGGATATTCCTGCGTTTGAAGTCAAAGAACAATTGTTGACGCTCGCGCGCCCTACCCCGCATGCGGGGGAG
>JALXER010000295.1 GCA_027069385.1 Paracoccaceae bacterium | reverse complement strand
TCACCCGCCATGAAATTCGGTTTCCTCGGCGGTGACGCCGCAATTAGGACAGGTGAGCAGTAACATGCGCGGCCCCCTTATGGAGTAGAGTTAACAACAAATGGCCAAAGCCCCATTGCAGCGTGGCCACCACCGAGAATACCAACTCATAGCGATAGGTCTCCAGTTTGGACTCGGCAGCCTTGGCGGCCAGCAGGTCGTCAAAGCTCTGGGTGATCTGGTCGTGCAGCGTGGCGCGGGGTGTCGGGTCGTCGGGTTGGTGCTGCTGATAGCGCCACATCATCCGCGTCTGGGTCAGGATCTGCGAATCCCAGCGGCGGCGGGCCTCTTGCGTGGCGAAACGGTCGGTCAGGAATACGCCGAAACTGATGCACAGCGCAAAGGAGCCAAAGGCCGCGAACAGGTCCGCATGGTTGCCAAACCCCGCCCACAGCGACCCCGCCGCCCAGATGAACAGGCTTGCATAGACCACCAGCCGTTTTCCGAATGTCAGGTGTTTCAGCATGGCGCAGCCCCGATGCCATAGGCGGGATATTGCCGACCGGCCCCGAACCGGCCCGACACCGCCCCGACCCGCGCCCGCATGGCAACTGCGGCATTTTGGCAGGCGTTCCAGACCATTAGAAACTTTCGTTCAGGTACGCCAACGGGAACGAAACCGCGCCCTGCAATTCGTCCCTCCGTCTTTTGCTCTAATCGGCTATTTTGACTATAATAAGGCGTGTATTTAACGAGTTTTGTAACGGTAACTCCCATTCCTGGCGGTAAAATGGAGAATGTGTCATGAATATTTCCGAAGTATGGAACGGCTTTGTCGAATTTGGCCAAAGCATTGTTTCGACCATCACCCTGAAAACAACCGGAGTCGAGATTGACGATTCCACCGCGACCATCGTGTTCTTTGCGGTGATTGCGCTGGTTGTGGTTGGTATTCTTGCCAACAAAAAGCGCGGCCCGACCCGAATCTAGGGCCTTAAATCTATCCCGTTTGGCGCGCATCAGTGCGCCACCCCCGCGGCGACGCTTTCGTCGATAAAGCGGCCCTGTGTGAACCGGTCCAGCCCGAAGGGCGCGGCCAGTTTGCCCGGTTCTCCTTTGGCGACGGTCTCGGCCATGGCCCAGCCCGAACCCGGGATGGATTTGAACCCGCCGGTGCCCCAGCCGCAATTGATGAAACAGCCCTCTAGCGGGGTTTTGCCGATGATCGGCGAACGGTCGCCGGTCATATCCACAATGCCGCCCCACTGGCGCAACTGCTTCAGGCGGCTGATGATCGGAAAGGTCTCGATCAGGGCGCGCACGGTTTCCTCTATGTGGTGAAAAGAGCCGCGCTGGGTATAGTTGTTGAACCCGTCCGCGCCGCCGCCAATCACCAGCTCGCCCTTGTCGGACTGGCTCAGATAGCCATGCACGGTATTGGCCATCACCACCACGTTGATCGCCGGTTTGATCGGCTCCGACACCATGGCTTGCAGGGCGACGCTTTCGATGGGCAGGCGAAATCCGGCCATTTCGGCCAGCAGCCCCGAATGCCCCGCCACCACAATCGCCAGCTTGTTGCATGAAATCCCCCCGCGCGTGGTCTGCACGCCGGTGACCTTGCCGCCCTTGCGGTCGATGCCGGTGACTTCGGTTTGCTGGATGATATCCACCCCCAGCGCCGCCGCTGCACGGGCATAGCCCCACGCCACTGCGTCATGGCGCGCGGTGCCGCCGCGTTCCTGCCACAGCGCCCCCAGCACCGGATAGCGCGGCCCGTCAAGGTTGATGATCGGCACCAGCCGTTTGACCTCGGCCGGATCGATCATCCGCGTTTCGATGCCCTGCGCACGGTTGGCATGCGCGGTGCGTCGATAGCCGCGCAATTCGTGCTCGGTCTGGGCCAGCATCATCACCCCGCGCGGCGAAAACATGATGTTATAATTCAGGTCCTGCGACAGGTCCTCGTACAGGCTGCGCGCCTTTTCATAGATGGCGGTGCTTTCATCCTGCAGATAATTCGAGCGGATAATCGTGGTGTTGCGCCCGGTATTCCCGCCGCCCAGCCAGCCCTTTTCGATGACCGCCACATTGGTGACGCCGTGGTTTTTGGCCAGATAATAGGCCGTCGCCAGCCCGTGCCCACCCGCGCCCACGATGATCACGTCATAGTGCTTTTTGGGTTCCACAGAGGGCCAGGCGCGTTCCCAGCCGGTGTGATAACGGGCGGCCTCGCGGGCAATGGCAAAAGCGGAATAGCGTCTCATAACAGTGGCCTCCGGACAGGCATGGGATTCTCTTCATCCATACTCCTTATCG
This sequence comes from Paracoccaceae bacterium, assembly GCA_027069385.1. Taxonomy (GTDB): domain Bacteria; phylum Pseudomonadota; class Alphaproteobacteria; order Rhodobacterales; family Rhodobacteraceae; genus UBA3077. Next base: position 1,681 of record JALXER010000295.1, on the reverse strand, counting down.
GGGGCGTTGGCAAAGGGTGGATAGCGGCAGTTCGCCTTGCAGAACCGACAAAATCAACTTTGTCGCAGTCTGGAAATCACCGATTGCAGCGCCTATGTGACAAAGGCTATGCTGGCGCGCAGCACGCAACAAGGAGAACGCCGTGATCACCTTCTGGATACCCGTCGCCATCGGCACCGTTCTGGTGCTGGCATGGATGCTGCTGCCGCTGTTGCGTGGCGGCGCAGGGCGGGGCAAAACCCGCGCGGCCTATGATGTGCAGGTGTTCAAGGACCAACTGGCCGAGGTCGACAGCGATCTGGCCCGTGGCGTGCTGGAGGAATCAGAGGCCACCCGCCTGCGTACCGAAGTCTCGCGCCGTCTGCTGGCCGCTGCTGATGCGCAGGCCGGCCAGACCGGCGCGGTGGGCGCGCCGCGTTCGGCCAGTCTTGCCCTGATGGGGCTGATGACGCTGGCGATTGTCGGAGGCGGTTACGGGCTTTATCAAACCCTTGGCCAGCCCGGCATGCAGGATTTCCCGTTCAGCGCCAATCTGGCCCGCCAGAACTACCGCCCCCATCAGGATGAAATAGAGGCCATGGTCGCCGAGCAGGAAGCCAACGGAGAGTTGGCCACGCCCGAGTTGTCGCCTCGCGCTCAGGAAGCGCTGACGCTGATCGGCCAGTTGCAACTGGCGCTCGAAAGCCGCCCCGACGACCTGGAGGGCCGCCGTATTCTGGTCAACGAATTGGGGCGCGTGGGCAAAATGGCCGAGGCCCGCAAGGTGCAGGAACAGATCATGGCGCTGCTGGGCGATACGGCCACCGCGCAGGATTATGTCGATCTGGCCGAGTTGATGATTCTGGCCGGCAACGGCTATGTCTCGCCCGAGGCCTTTGATGCGCTTAACGGGGCCTATCAACTGGATCCGCAAAACCAGCGTATGCTGTTTTATATCGGCCATGCGTTGGTGCAGGAAGGCGATTATCGCCGCGCCTATAATATCTGGGCCGACCTGCTGGCCAACAGCCCCGCCGATGCGCCATGGGTTGCCCCGATTCAGGCGCAGATCGATGTGCTGGCGCAGGCGGCGGGGGTCGGTCCGGCCCTGCGCGGCCCCGGTGCTGCCGATGTCGAGGCCGCGGGCCAGATGACCGAGGAAGAACGCAATGCGCAGATTGCCACCATGGTTGCCGGTGCCGAGGAACGCTTGCTGAGCGAGGGCGGCGACGTGGCCGAATGGGCGCGCCTGATTACCGCGCTCGGGGTGCTGAACGAACCCGAGCGCGCCATGACCGCGTGGCAGGCCGCGCAGGCCGCCTTTGCCGCGGATCCCGACGCGCTGGCACAGGTCAATCAGGCGGCGGCGCAGGCCGGTCTGTCGGCTGAATAATGGCCCTGATCGAGGACATGGCCGCGCTGTCGGCCGCGCTGCCCGAAACCGGAGCGCTGGTCGGGCTTGATCTGGGCGCCAAAACCATCGGCGTTGCGGTCAGCGACCTGACCCGCAACATCGCGACCCCGCTGGAAACCATCAAACGGCGCAAGTTCGGCCTCGATTTTCAGGCGCTGCTGGCGATACTGGAGGCCCGCTCGGTGGTCGGCATCATTCTGGGGTTGCCGCGCAATATGGATGGCTCCGAAGGGCCGCGCGCCCAGTCCACCCGCGCCTTTGCCCGCAATGTGGCGCAGCGCCTTGACC
>JALXER010000294.1 GCA_027069385.1 Paracoccaceae bacterium | reverse complement strand
GTCCCGACCTCGCCCTTGCGAACGATGAAAAACTTGCAGCCGTTGGTCGTGTTCACAAACCCGTGAACGTCCAGCATCAGCGCTTCGTCCGCACCGGCCTTTTGTGCCGCAATACCGGCCAGAATGCAGTTTAACTTGGAATGGGAATTCAGTTTCGGATCCTGCGTCATCGGCAGGCCGCGCAAATGCGGAACCGTGGCAAGGCGAACGCCACCAGGTTCCAACGGCACGGAGTGTTCGGCAATAATTACCATGGTCGGCCCCGATGTAGAAAGGTCAGGGTGTTGAAACGGCTTGTCTTTTATCCCCCGCGTCACCATCAGACGGGCATGGGCGTCAGAGGTCATTCCGTTGGCAAGGCGCGTCGCCTCCAACGCGGCGGCCACCCCCGCCCGATCCATGCCGATATCCAGATCAATCGCCTTGGCAGCCTCGAACAACCGGTCGAGATGATCGTCCAGAAACACCCACTTACGGTTATGCAGGCGCAACCCCTCCCACACCCCGTCGCCCAGCAGAAAGCCGGAATCATAAACCGAAACCGTCGCCAAATGGCGCGGCAGCATATCCCCGTTGACATATATCCTGATATCGGCATTTCGCGCGTCTGCACGGGCTGAATGAGTAGTTTGTGTATGGGTCATAATAAGGTTCCTTCAACCAAGGCTTTCCATAATCGCTGACACAAACCTGCCCGTCTTGCAAACCATTTCCAATTAACCAACGTGCCAAGAGCGGGTGCGTATTGAAGTAAACTTCAATACGCGCTGCGGCACCATGGCCTCACTGCGTTCGGTTTTGGAGCCACACGACGGGCAGTACCCGGATTTACCAGCGTTGCGCCGTATAGGGGTTTTTGCCATTCTGGCAAAAGGGATGCCGCGAAGCACCCTCGGGGGGTACGCGCATTTATGCGCGAGGGGGGCTGTGGCCCCCCTTTCCACCGAACGAAGTGAGGCCATGGTGTCGCAACGCGTTTTGAAACTTGTTTCAAAACGCACCTCTGTTTTTCGGAACAAACATCGTCCAAAGGCAAGCGGGTGATTTAGCCAGGCACGGGCCGGGGGGCTGATGCGTTTTTCGGGTCAAGGGCGGAAACCAGATCACCATAACCGGTATACCGGCGTTCAAAGGTCAGGCCTAGCCTTTGCGCTGCTTCCTTTGCCTTTGCAGTCAATGCCACGTCCTCGGTCTGAGCCAGATAGACCAGTTTCTCGTAATTGCCGAAATACAGTTCCAGCAGTTCGGGGTTCTTGTCCAGCCCCATCGGTTTCCAGACAAACCCGTCAAACTGGCGCGCCAGAAAGTCGGTCAGAAAGAAAGAGGTTACCTCGCCGCGCGCCTCGAACGCCTGATTGCCTTCAAAAAACGCATAGCAATGCGGCCCGTTGATCATTTCCACCCCGAGCGCCTTGCACCGCGCTGCCAGCACCCCGCCGGTGCCACAATCGGCGTAGGCCACAAAGATCGTTTCAAAGCGGTCACGGTTTTCCAGCACTAGCTTTTCCACCGCATCGGGGATGCGATCGGGATGCAGGTGCAGCTTGGCGGGCAGGCATTGCAATTCATAATGATCCCAGCCATTCAAGGTATTGATGGCCAGGATCTCGGTTGCCAAAGCCCCGCAGGCAATGACCAGCGTGCGGGTCACAACTGGTTGTGTTTGCGGGCCATGTATTCCTTGGCGGTTTCGACGGCCACCGCCGCGTCGCGGCAATAGGAATCGGCCCCGATGGCCTTGCCGAACTCTTCGTTCAGGGGCGCACCGCCCACCAGCACGATATAGTCATCCCGAATGCCCTGTTCCTTCATGGTGTCTATCACCACTTTCATATAGGGCATGGTCGTGGTCAGTAGCGCCGACATGCCAAGGATATCGGCGTTTTCTTTGTCCAGCGCCTCCAGATAGCTTTCGACCGGGTTGTTGATGCCCAGATCGACCACCTCGAAACCGGCGCCCTCCATCATCATCGCAACCAGATTCTTGCCGATATCGTGGATGTCGCCCTTGACCGTGCCGATCACCAGCTTGCCAAGCTGTGGCGCACCGGAATCGACCAGAAGCGGTTTTAGAATAGCCATGCCGCGTTTCATCGCACCGGCGGCAAGCAACACCTCGGGCACAAACAGGATACCGTCGCGAAAATCGATCCCCACGATGCGCATGCCTTCGACCAGCGCTTTGGTCAGCACGTCATAGGGTTCCCAGCCGCGTTCGAGCAGAATATCCACGCCTTCGGCAATTTCGTCGGCCATGCCATCATACAAATCGTCATGCATCTGCGGCACAAGTTCATCATCGGGCAGTTCCGATAGAATCAGGTCGTCGTCTTCTTCGTTTGACATTGGGCTATCCCTCACGTTGTTCTGTCAAGTTTTGGCGGAAAACTCCGCCTGTTCATGCTGATAAACGACCAGCGCGCGCCGCTCAACGACTATTTGCGCCGTCGGCGGGTGCGTTTGGGTGCTGCCACATCACCGGTGCCGTCCGATGCCGAGGAAAAATCACCCAGCACGGCGCGGATCTCGTCGTCAGTCGGGGCCGGACCGATCGGGGTGTTTTCCAGCGCTTTGCGCATGGCAACCAGATGTTCGGGCATGGTGCCGCAACACCCGCCGATAATTTTGGCACCGGCATTGCGCACCATCACCGCGTATTGGCCCATCAGCTCGGGGGTGCCGTCATAATGGATATGACCATGCACATATTTGGGGATTCCGGCATTGCCTTTGGCAATAATCGGTTGTTGCGGCTTGGCCGCCACCATGCCGCGAATGGTGCGCAGCAGGTCCGAGGCCCCTACCCCGCAATTGGCCCCGAACCCTACGGGTTTATTGGGGATTTCGTTGATCATCGCCACCATATCGGCCGAGGTAACACCCATCATGGTGCGCCCGGCAGTGTCAAAGCTCATGGTGCCGACCCACGGCGCATCAAGGTTGGCAAATGCCTGCGCGGCGGCCCTGAATTCGTCCGGTGACGAAATTGTCTCGACCCAGAGCACATCAACCCCGCCCTCGATCAGGGCGCTGGCTTGTTCCTCGAACATCTCTACCGCACCGGCAAAGGACAGCGGGCCGAGCGGTTCCATGATTTCACCGGTTGGCCCGACCGAGCCGGCAACCACCACCGGACGGCCTGCCGCATCGGCGGCCTCGCGGCCGATTTCGGCGGCGGCCTTGTTCAGTTCGCGCACGCGATCCTGCGCATTATGCAGTTTCAGGCGCGCCGCCGTGCCGCCAAACGAGTTGGTCAGAAACAGGTCGGACCCGGAATGGATCGAGCCGTCATAGAGCGCCCGTATTTTTTCCGGCGCATCGATATTCCAAAGCTCGGGCGCCTCGCCCGCTTCCAGCCCCATGTTGAACAGGTTGGTTCCGGTGGCTCCGTCGGCCATCAGCCATTCATTTTCTGCCAGAAGTTTGCTTAGTAAGTCCATGTTATCCAACCTGTTTCTTTGCAATTTCGCCAAGGCGCTCGATCATTGCGCGCAACCCGTTGCTGCGCTGGGCCGACAGGTGCTGGTCCAGCCCCAATCGCCCCAATTCCTTGATCGCATCCACGTTTAGCGCGTCTTTGGCGGGCAATCCATCAAATAACGCATGCAGCACCGCAATCAATCCGCGCACGATCATCGCATCACTGTCACCGGTAAAGCGGATCACGTCACCGTCCAGATCGGGCATGATCCAGACCTGCGAGGCACAGCCGTGCACCTTGGTTTCGGGGATCTTGTGCGCCTCGTCCATGGGCGGCATTTTTTTGCCTAAATCAATGACATAGCGATAGCGGTCTTCCCATTCATCGATAAATTCGAAATCCTCGACGATCTCTTCAAAGCGTTCTGTGGCCATAACTCGACTCCTTTGGTCGAGTATTTAGGGCCTTGCACCCCCAAGGTCCAGCCCCATGTGGCGCTTTGCCCATTTGTGCAGCACTCAGCACCCCCACCCCGACCCTCCCCCGCAGGCGGGGGAGGGAGGCGCTTAGGGGGTGAGTTCGAAAATCTTGACACCCTTCGGCCCGGCTGACAGGGCGATTTCGCCGGCTTTCAGGCGCAGGGCGTCCTGGCCGAACACCTGAAACCGCCAGCCGGTCAGCGCATGCACATCGGGGGATTCTTCGGTGGCGATGGCGTCGAGGTCCGCGGCGGTGGCAATCAGCTTGGCCGCGACACCGGCCTGGGCTGCCTTGGCCTTGAGCAACACGCGCAACAGATCCGAGAGCGCCTCGTTGCCCTGCTGGCGTTCCTTGCGGGCGGGCAGCGCCGGAAAATCCTCGGGCTTGCAGGCCATGCCGCGTTCTACGGCGGCCAGAATCCCCTCGGCAATCGGGCCTTTACGGCCCTCGCGCAGCATACGGGATTTGCTCAGGTCATGCAGATTCTTGGGTTTGCTTGCCGCCAGTTCCAACAATGCATCGTCTTTATAGACCCGCGGGCGCGGCAGGTTTTTGGTCTGCGCATAGGATTCGCGAAATTCGGCCAACTCGCGTGCCACCGCCATAAAGCGCCCGTTGGAGTTACGGGTTTTGAGGCGTTTCCACGCATCTTCGGGCCGGATAATATAGGTGTCGGGGTTCATCAGCACCGCCAGTTCCTCGGCCACCCAGGATTCGCGATCCTGTTCTTTCAACTGTGCGGACAGCGCCTCGTAAACGCCGCGCAGATGGGTAACATCGCCAATCGCATAGGTTTTCTGCTTGTCCGAGAGCGGCCTGCGCGACCAGTCGGTAAACCGGCTGGATTTGTCGATATGGGCGCCGGTGACCTTGCGTACCAGCGTGTCATAGCCCACCTGCTCGCCAAAGCCGCAAACCATCGCAGCGACCTGCGTGTCAAAGAACGGCGTGGGAATGACCCCGCCCTCGACCGCGAAAATTTCCAGATCCTGACGGGCCGCGTGGAATACCTTGACGACATTCTGATCCTGAAACAACGTATAAAGCGGCGCAAGATCAATGCCTTGCGCCAATGTGTCGATCAGTGCCGCATTCGCGTCCCCCTCGCCGGGCATGGCGACCTGCACCAGACACAGTTTGGCATAATAGGTGCGTTCGCGCAGAAACTCGGTGTCTACGGTGACATAGGGGTGCGCGGCGCATTCCGTGCAGAATTCCGCCAACGCTTGTGATGTTGTGATTACTCTCATACCCTTGCTATAACTTGGAAATGGCACCTGCGCCACGACTATTTTTGCCAAAGGACCGCCCTATGCGTGTATCGCTCGATTTCGACCTTGCTACGCCCGAACCGCCGCCGCAGGCATCCGTTGACGCAGCGGTAAAGCTGTTGCAGTCGGGCTATCTGTTTCGCTATGGCGAAATGGGCGGCGAGGGCAACGAGGCCGCCTTGCTGGAGGTCGAATTCGCCGCAATGCTGGGGGCGAAATACTGTATCGGGGTCAATTCGGGTGGCTCGGCTATATTTCTGGCGCTCAAGGCGGCGGGGGTGCAGCCGGGTGATGCGGTGTTGCTGAACGCGTTTACCCTGGCGCCGGTGCCCGGGGCGCTGCAACATCTGGGCGCGGTTCCGGTGCTGGTAGAGATCGACGAACGGCTGGTGATCGACCTTGACGACCTGCGCCACAAGGCCGAAGGCTCGGGGGCCAAATACCTGCTGATGTCGCATATGCGCGGCCATATTGCCGATATGGATGCGGTGCGCGCGCTTTGCACCGAGTTGGGCATCACCATGATAGAGGATTGCGCCCACACCATGGGGGCCACGTGGAACGGGGTGCAGACCGGCCGGTTCGGCATTGCAGGCGCGTTTTCCTCGCAGTCCTACAAGCAGTTCAACACCGGCGAGGGCGGCCTGATCGTGACCGATGACCCCGACCTTGCAGCGCGCGCCATTCTGATGTCGGGCAGTTATATGCTCTGGCCACAGCACGAGGCTGCCCCGCCCCCCGAGGTTTTCGCCCGCTGGACCGCGCAATGTGCCAACCACTCCATGCGGATGAGCGCGCTTGTTGCTGCCATCCTGCGCCCGCAACTGCCCTTGCTGGGTGCCCGCAATACCCGCTGGCGTGCCCTGCACGACCGCATCGCGGCGCAACTGGTGCATCAGCATATCCGCCTGCCCCGACGCCCGGCGGCCGAGGGCTATACGCCCACCTCCCTGCAATTCTTTGTGCGTGGCCTGACCCGTGCGCAGATAGATGCGCTGATCACCGACAGCACCGCCCACGGGGTACCGATCAAGTTCTTTGGCGGGGATCAGCCGGTCGGGTTTACCTCGCGCTCGCCCCATTGGGGCTATATCGACACGGGCCAGCAGGTGGAGCGCTCCGAGGCGATCCTGTCTACCCTGTGCGATATCCGCCTGCCGCTGGGCCTGTCGGATGCGCAGGCCGACACGCTGGCCAAGGTGGTGCTGCAATCCCTGCAAAAGGTCACCCCCGCATGAGCCGCCTGACCCTTCGCGCCATAGAGATTTTCATCGCCGCGGTCGAGGGTGGCTCGGTTGCGGCGGCGGCAAAGCGGCTCGATACCAGCCCTTCGTCGATCAGCCAGCACCTGAGCAACCTTGAAACCACCCTTGGCACAACCCTGATGGACCGCAGCACCCGTCCGGTCAGCCTGACTCCGGCGGGGTTTCTGTTTCACAAACGCGCCCTGCGCATTCTGGACGAGGCCAAACAGGCGCGGGCCGAATTGTCGGTGTTCGATTATGCCAAACTGGCCAAGTTCAGCATTGCCATCATTGACGATTTCGATGCGAACGTAACCCCGGAACTGATGTCGCAGCTTTCCACCGAAATGCCCGCCTGCCATATCGTGCTGCAAACCGGCGCCAGCTATTCCAACCTTGTTGCGCTTGAATCCCGTCAGGTCGATATCTGCATTGCCGCCGAAACCGAACCGCCCGCCGACTGGATGGAGGTCTATCCGCTGCTAAGCGAACCCTTTGTGCTGCTGGCACAAAAGGGCAGCCTTGACCCCGATAGGGACACCCTGCCCCAATTGCTGCAACGCCCGTTTATCCGCTTTCCCGACGACCAGATTGTCGGGCAGATGATCGAGGCCAAACTGGCCGAATCGCGCCTGTCCATCCCGCATAAGTTCGCCTTTGACAGCTATCATTCGATTATGGCGATGGTGGCCAAAGGCGCGGGCTGGGCGATTGCACCGGTGATGTGCTATCTGCACGCGCAACGCTTTCAGGATCGAGTCGATATGCTGCCCCTGCCGTTTCCGGTCTCGCGGCGGATCTCGCTATATGCCCGCGCCAATACGCTCGACCGGATGCCGCGCGAACTGGCGGTGCGCATGGGGCCGCTGATGCAGGATATGCTGGTCACCCCCGCAACCACCGGCCACCCGTGGCTGGAGGACCGCTTTACCACCCTGCTTTGACGCCGGTTTGACAAAACGCCCCCTTTCCCCCTACCTTTCGGGTATTTCCGGTAAAGGAGTTTTCATGTTCAAAAGGTTTTTGCTTGTTCCGGCATTTCTGATTTCCAGCGCGGTTTCGCTTGTTGCTCAGGACTTTGATTCAGCCGTGGGGGCCTATAACGCGGGTGATTATGCTACCGCGTTCACCGATTTTTCAGCGTTGGCCGAACAAGGAATGGCTGCGGCGCAGTTCAACCTTGCCCATATGTATCTATACGGTCAGGGGGTTGCGCAATCGGACGAGCGCGCCGCCTATTGGCGCTTGCAATCGGCCCGAAACGGCGATCTGGAAGGCCAGTACAAGACCGGCATAAACTTTCTGACCGGTCGGGGCATTGAAAAAGACACCGAACGCGCCGCAAGCTGGTTCGGCTTTGCTGCCGAGCGCGGCCATACAGGCGCGATGTTTCAACTCGGGTTGCTTTACGAGGCGGGGATCGGGGTTGCGCAGGATGCTGCAAAGGCCGCCGAACTGTATCAGCAGGCTGGCGAGGCCGGTCTGACAGATGCATGGATCAACCTTGGCAACCTTTATAAAACCGGGCGCGGTGTGCCGCAGGACTATGTGAAGGCCATAGAATACTACCAGCGCGGCGTTGACGCCGGCAATGATATTGCCATGTTCAACCTTGCCAACATGTATGGCAACGGCTTCGGGGTAGAGCTGGACATTGGCAAAGCCCTGCAATTGCTTGAACAGGCTGCCGATCAGGGCAATACCGGCGCAATGCTCCAGATCGCCAAGCTGTACCGGCAGGGCATTGGTGTAGAGGCCGACGGGGCCGAGGCGCTGCGCTGGTACGAAATGGCCGCCGCTCTGGATGATCTGGAGGGGATCTATCAGGCCGCGCTGAGCCATGAGAACGGAATCGGGGGCACGGTCGATTATACCCGCGCCGTGCAGCTTTATCGTCACGCCGCCCTGCGCGGCTTTGCCCCTGCGCAGTCCAATCTGGGCGGGCTGATGTACTATGGTCGGGGCGTTGACAAGAACATCACTTCGGCAATGGTCTGGTTTCTGGTGGCCGAAAGCAACGGCAATGAAACCGCGTCAAACAATGCGCAAGTGCTGGCGCCGGGATTCACCCCCGAGGAGTTGGCCACGGCGCAGCAGATGGCACAGACCTGTATCGATAGCGGCTATCAGAATTGCCCCTGAGCCCGTTCATCTATGATGCGATCCGCATACGGGCTTCGCTGACGCATTCAAGGATAAAGTCAACGGTCTGGTCCAGATCCTCGCGGGTCATGCCAACGGGCAGGCGGATATCGCAGGCGCGTTTCAGCATGGCGCGGGTTTTGGGCAGATCAGGGGTATTGCCGATGAACTTCCAGTTCCAGAACACCCGCGCGTTGTCGCCCTGAATGCCGAAAATCGAAATCGGATTGCCGCGCGCGGTGGAAATATCCATCACTCTTTGGGTTTGCGCATCGTCAAAGCCGATCAGGTTGAATTGCAGCGAATCCGGGGCGCGACGTTCGCGCGGGTCCGCCGGTGGCACTGCCACCGCGCCCGAGGCGTTCAGCTTGTTTTCGACATAGGTATAATTGGCCAGCCCCTTGGCCACGCGCGCGTCAATCAACGGAATTTGCGGGCGGATCACCGCGGCAGACAGGTTGTTCATGCGCACATTATATAGCGGATACTGGTTCTGGTATTTCTCGAACGGCACGTCGTCAAAATTGTGCTTGGCCCAGTTGTGTTCATACGCGCCCGACATAAACACCGCCTTGGCGATGATATCGGGGTCGTCGGTCAGCAAAATGCCGCCCTCGCCGCCATTCACCATCTTGTAGGACTGAAAACTGAAACAGCCGGTCGCGCCCATGGTGCCAACCTTGCGGTTGTTCCACAAGGTGCCCAGCGAATGCGCGGCGTCTTCGATCATCGGCACGTCATGCTTGGTGCATAGCGCCTGAATGGCATCCATATCCGAGGTATGGCCGCGCATATGCGACACCACCACGGCCGCGATATTGCCGGTCATTTTTTCTTCGAAATCGGCCATGTCGATGCGCAGGCTTTCACCCACTTCAGCCAGAATCGGCTGCGCCCCCGCGTGTACGACCGCGCTTGGCACCGCGGCAAAGGTCCAGGCCGGAATCAGCACCTGATCACCCGCTTTAACCCCGACCGCCTTGAGCGACAGGAAGATCGCGGACGAGGCCGAGTTGACCGCCAGCGCGTATTTCGACCCCATATAGGCGGCAAATTCTTTTTCCAGCAGCGTAACTTGCGAGGGGTTTTCTTTGGAAGCGGTATAGCGAAACAGATCGCCGCTTTCCATCAGTTGCTCGATAATCTCGCGCGCGGATTCGGGGATTGGTTCGGCGTCATATACGCTGCGTTTGCTCTGGCCCATGTTCACATTCTCTTTTTCTAAACGGTGCGTTTAAAAAACATATACAGAGGTTAATCGATTCGAGAAAGCCCATAATCAGCCGCACGGCATAAATCTGCCGTGTTTGGTGGCGGGTCTGGGAAACGGGGGTGTTTGGCTCCGGCGGTAGGGATCGAACCTACGACAAATTGATTAACAGTCAACTGCTCTACCGCTGAGCTACGCCGGAACAAGGCACGCATGTGCGTCGGTAGGGGCGATATAGCAAAGCCGATTCACCCCGACAAGAGGGAATGTTGCCCAAATCGGATTTTATGCCTCCGGCGGGGATATTTATGAAAAGAAGAAGATCAGGGGCGGGTCTGGACCGCGGATGTATCCAGACGGCGGCGGAACACCGCGGCAAGCTCGGCCGAGGATTGCACCCGCAGGTCGGTATCATGGGCGGGGTTGTCGTCATTTTGCCAAGTTTCGTTCCACCAGCTAAAGCCGATCAGGTTGGGAAACCGGCCCGACAGGATGGTGTCGAGCGCCGTGTCGGCCCATTGGTCGGCGCGCACATGGCGGTTGCGCACATCGGTGCCGAACTCGGCCACAATCGCGGGTTTGTTCGGGGCCATGCGGGCAAAGCGGGCCATGACACTGGCCAGCAGGCCGGGGAAATCGGCGGCGTAATCCTCGGACGGGCCTTGAGCCGAATAGATCGAAACGCCCAGCCAGTCGATATAGTCGTCACCGGGGTAGTAGCTTTCGAAATGATTCCAGCGCCGGACCGGATAATCCTGATCATTGACATGAAACACCCAGACGATATTGCTGGCCCCGTTAGCACGGGTCACGTCGATAATATGGCGATAGGCGGCCTGAAACAGCGCCGGCCCCTTGCGGCGGCCATTCCAGCGGGCGTTCCATGAAAACCAGTCGCCGTTCATCTCGGTGCCGAATTCGGCGATAAAGGGCGTGCCGAAACGCGCCGCATCGCGCCCCCATGCGGCCAGATCGGTATCGAAATCACCGCGCGCGATGGCGGCAAGGGTATAGCGGGGTTCGCGATGGTCCAGCTCGGTGTCGGAGCGCAGCATCAGGCGGATATAGGGCGCGGCCCCCTGCGCGCGAATCCAGTTGGCGGTTTGCATCGGAAAGGCGCGGCCCTGAAACCAGTTATGGCTGAACATCACCCACGCCACCCGCCGCCCGACAGCCGATTCATAGGCGCGCACCAGTTGCGGGGTAATATCGTCTTCCATACCGGTCACGCCGCCCGGATAAACCCCGTGCAGCAGATGGCCCTGTCGCGGAGTCAGGTCACGCAGCGCCGCCCCGTGGCTGACCGGACCGGCGAAAACCGGCGTGGAAACGGCAAGCAGCAGCGCGACAACAAGGGCAAGAGGTTTCATCGGGTCGGGTCTTTTCTATCGGGCCAGTTCAAAGCGGGAATCAACACCGAGCGGCCCGTTATGGGTGACAATTCCGCGAGCGCTAAGGTCGATCAGGTGCGAAAATACGTTACGGCGGGCCATTGGCAACAGCGCCGCATCCAGATCGGCGTAAATTCGCTTGGTAATGGCGGGGATATGGTTGGGGCCGGTGGCCAGCTCGGCCAGAATCTGGTCCTCGCGCCCCAGCCGGTGGGCCAGTTGATAGGCCAGCATGTCTTGGGCATTTTCCAGCACCGCGCCGTGGCCGGGAAAATATGTATCCTCGGAGCGGTCCTGCAAAGCGCGCAAGGACGCCATGAATTGCGTCAGGTCTCCGTCAGGGGGCGAAACCAGTGTCGTAGACCAGCCCATCACATGATCACCGGAAAACAGCGCGCCTTCCCACGCAAAACACAGGTGGTTGGCCATGTGACCCGGCGTGTGCAGCGCCTCTAACGTCCAGCCATCGCCCGTTATCACCTGCCCGTCGGCCACGCGGATATCGGGGGAAAATTCATGGTCAACCCCTTCGCCACCGGCCAGCCCGCCTTGTGCCGCCAGCGCCGTCATCATGGCCGAGCGCCCTGCCCCCTTGTCGCCAAACCCGTAAACCGGCGCATCAAAGCGGCGGGCCAGCGGCGAGTGGTCGATATGCGAATGAGTTACCAGAATATGGGTGATTTCGCGGCCTCTGGTGGCGGCCATCAGCGCCCGAAAATGTGCATCATCATCGGGGCCGGGGTCGATAATGGCCACGCGGGAATCGCCTAAGATATAGCTGTTGGTGCCGCGAAAGGTCATCGGGCTTGCATTGGGCGCGGTCACCACCTGCAGGCCCGCGCGCAGCGGCAGTGGCACGCCGACGGGCGGCGCGTAATCGAGCGTAAAGGGCGATTTCATGGTCTATCCTCTTGCCAGCGCGGGGTGCGCGGCTTAACCCTTAACAATGGATTTTGGTTGGCTCAAGAAATACCTGCCGCGCAGCCTGTTTGGCCGCGCCCTGCTGATCATGCTGGTGCCGCTGATCGGGCTGCAACTGGTGGTCGGGTCGGTGTTTATCCAGCGTCATTACCGGCAGGTCACCGAACAGATGACCCATGGGCTGGCGCTGGAACTGAATTACGCGCTCGACCAGATCACCCGCGCCGACACGGTCGAGGATGCGCAGGCCGCGCTGGATGAAATGTCGGTCAATCTGGAAATGCTGTTACTACTTGGCGACGCGCCGCCACCCCTGCAGGGGGTCTCGCGGCAACTCATTGACCTGTCCGGCTCGGCGCTGATTGCGCAGTTGCAAAAGGATATCCACCTGCCGTTCCATATCGACCTGAAAAGCGACCCGTTCAAAGTGTCCATCTGGATAGAGACCGACAAAGGCACGTTAGAGGCGCTGATTGCGCGCTCGCGCCTGTCGGCGATCAACCCGCACCAGTTGCTGGTGGTGATGATCGGTGTTTCGGTGCTGCTGGTGGCGGTGTCGATGATGTTTTTGCGCCTTCAGGTGCGCCCGATTAAACGCCTTGCCCGCGCCGCCGAGGCGCTGGGCAAAGGCCAGCACGCACCGCTGCATCCCAGCGGCTCTACCGAGGTGCGCCGCGCCGCGCTGGCCTTTATCGCCATGCGCGCCAAGCTGGAACAGCAGATAGAGGAACGCACCCGCATGCTCTCGGCGGTCAGCCACGACCTGCGCACCCCGCTGACCCGGATGAAACTGGCGCTGGAGATGATGGAGGATAGCGACGACCTGCGCCACGATCTGGCCGATATGGAGGCCATGCTGAACGAATTTCTGGCCTTTTCGCGCGACGAGCAAACCGAAGAGGCCACCCCGACCGACCCCGAGGCGCTGCTGGCGGATATAGCGG
>JALXER010000293.1 GCA_027069385.1 Paracoccaceae bacterium | reverse complement strand
GGGCCGAACCGGGCGCGCTGGTCAATATCACTTCGGGGGACGAGGTGATCGGCAGCGCGCAGGCCGATAATCGCGGCGATTTTGTAGCCTTTTTGTCAACGCCGGTCGGCCAGTCGCGGAACCTGCAACTAAGTGCTGCGCTTAAAGAAACCGGCGTAGTGACTTCGCAGGACCAGGTCATCGTTCTGCCCGTGCAAGAGGACACCCAGCAAGCCGCGCCGGTGGTGGTGCTGGCCACGCAGGAAGCCGTGACGGTGATCCAGCCCTCGGGCCTGTCGGTGCCCGATCAGGTCAGCCTTGATTCGATCAGCTATAATGCCGTGGGCGAGGTGGTGTTGTCGGGCCGCGGCCACCCGGGCAATCTGGCGCGAGTTTATGCCGACCAGAATATCATTGGCGAGATCCAGATCAGCCAAAGCGGCGCGTGGCAACTGTCTGCCAGCGGTATCGATGCGGGCCGCTATGTACTGCGGATCGATGAAATCGGGGTGGATGATATGGTTGTCAGCCGGGTTGAATCGCCGTTCCAGCGCGAATTCCCCGAGGCCGAAGCCATGAGCGGCTTTGCGCAGGGCGCGCGGGTGATCGTGCAGCCGGGCAATACCCTGTGGCTGATGGCGACGCAGGCCTATGGCGAGGGCGACAGTTATACCCAGATTTTCGCCGCCAACCGCGACCAGATTCGCGACCCCGACCTGATTTACCCCGGGCAGGTGTTTTCAATCCCGCGAACCGGCGAATAAATTCGCTTTTGCCTCTGGTTCCGGCGCGGGTTAGGGCTTACCTGTCACCGGCAAGCCTTGAACGGAGTCCGCAATGTCACGAACCCAGCAAAATCCACCCGACGAAGCCAGCGGCTGGGATACCATCAAACGGGTGATCCCCTATCTGTGGTCCGACGGGCCGCGCTGGGTCAGAATTCGGGTGGTGCTGGCCATGGCGTTGCTGGTGCTGGCCAAGTTGGCAACCGTGGCCACACCGTATTTCTTCATTCTGGCGATTGACCGGCTGGCCCCGGAAAAGGCCGGCGACCATGCGGGATGGCTGATGGGGATCAGCGCGGTGGGGCTGGTGATCGGCTATGGCATTGTGCGGCTTTCGACGGTCGGGTTTACCCAGTTGCGCGATGCGGTATTTGCCCGGGTCGGGCGGCGCGCCATGCGGCGGCTGGCGCTTGAAACCTTTGCCCATATCCACGCGCTTAGCCTGCGCTATCACCTTGAACGCAAGACCGGCGGCCTGTCGCGCATTGTCGAGCGCGGCGTTAAAGGCATCGAATTTCTGCTGCGTTTCCTGCTGTTCTCTATCGGGCCGCTGGTGCTGGAACTGCTGCTGGTCGGCATTATTCTGGCCACGGTGTTCAGCCTGTCTTATCTGGGCGTGGTGGTGGTGACCATCGCGCTTTATATCCTGTTTACCTTCAAGGTAACCGAATATCGCGTGCAAATTCGCCGCAAGATGAACACCGCCGACACCGAAGCCAACCAGAAAGCCATCGACAGCTTGCTCAATTTCGAAACGGTCAAGTATTTTAGCGCCGAAAAACGCGAGACCGCGCGCTATGACGTGTCGATGCGGGCCTATGAAAAGGCCGCGCTGCAAACCAGCTATTCGCTGGCATTCCTGAACTTTGGCCAGTCTTTCATCATTACCGTTGGCCTGATTGTGGTTATGGTCATGGCGGCGATCGGGGTGCAGAACGGGCAATTGACGGTGGGCGAATTTGTCGGGGTGAATACTTATATGGTGCAACTGGTGATGCCGCTCAACTTTCTTGGCTCGGTCTATCGCGAAATCCGTCAGTCGCTGGTCGATATGGGCGAGATGTTCGCGCTGCTGGGCCAGCCTGCCGAGATTTCAGACGCGCCCGACGCGCCCGATTTGCAGGTCAAGGGCGGCGAGATCGTGTTTGACAATGTGGTGTTCTCCTATGAAGAAAACCGCCGGATACTGCACGGGATTTCGCTTAAGGTCGGGGCTGGGCAGACGGTGGCGGTGGTCGGGCCTTCGGGGTCGGGCAAGTCAACCATCGGGCGGCTGTTGTTCCGGTTCTATGACGTGACCGGTGGGGCGTTGTGCATCGACGGGCAGGACGTGCGCGCGGTAACGCAGGAAAGCCTGCGCCGGCAAATCGGCGTGGTGCCTCAGGATGCGGTGCTGTTCAACGATACGGTCGGGTACAATATCGGCTATGGACAGGCCGGGGCCACGCAGGTGCAAATCGTCGAAGCGGCCAAGGCGGCGCAAATCCACGACTTTATCAGCAAGCTGCCCGACGGGTACGACACCATGGTTGGCGAGCGCGGGCTAAAGCTGTCGGGCGGGGAAAAGCAGCGGGTCGGCATCGCACGGACCCTGCTAAAAAACCCGCCGATCCTGCTGCTGGACGAGGCGACCTCGGCGCTCGATTCCGAGACCGAGGCCGGTATTCTGGAAAGCCTGAAAGCCATGGGGGTCGGGCGCACGGTGATTACCATCGCGCACCGTTTGTCAACCGTGGTGCATGCGGACCTGATCGTGGTGCTGGAGGCCGGCCGGATTGTCGAGCAAGGCGCGCATGAAGAGCTGCTGGCCAAAGGCGGGCGCTATGCCAGCATGTGGCAACGCCAGCAAGCCGACCAGATGGTTGCCTAAGGCGCGGACCGTAGGTTGGGCAGTAGGGCGGGCTTCAGCCCGCCACCTCCTTTTAGGCCAGCATAACCACCGGATTTTCCAGATTGGCCTTGACGGCCGCCAGAAACTGCGCCCCCAGCGCCCCGTCAATGACGCGGTGGTCAACCGACAGGGTTACCGACATCACCGTGGCGATATCCAGCTCTCCGTCGCTATTCACCACCGGTTTCTTTTCACCGGCACCCACGGCCAGAATAGAGCCGTGCGGCGGGTTGATCACCGCGTCGAAATTCTGGATTCCCATCATGCCAAGGTTGGAAATGGCAAAGCTGCCGCCCTGATATTCCTGCGGGGCCAGCTTGCGTTCTTTGGCGCGCGCGGCCATGTCTTTCATCTGGGTGGACAGGCTGGAAAGGGTGCGGGTATCGGCATCGCGCAAGACCGGCGTAAACAACCCGCCCTCGACCGCCACCGCAACGGCCACATCCGAGGGTTTGAGCTTCAATATCCGGTCACCGGCCCAAACAGCGTTACAATCGGGCACCTCTTGCAGGGCCATGGCGCAGGCTTTGATGATAAAGTCATTGACCGAAAGCTTGATCCCCTTATCCGCCAAAGACTTGTTTAACGTTGAACGGAATTCAAGCAAAGCATCCAGATGGATATCGCGACGCAGATAGAAATGCGGGATGGTCTGTTTGGCTTCGGTCAGACGTGCGGCGATGATCTTGCGCATGCCGTCCAGCGGCATTTCGGTGTATTCGCGATCGGCATACATGGCGGCAACATCGCTGGCAGCGGCGGGTTTTGGCGGGGCAACGGGCGCGGGGGCTGTTGCGGTGCCGGTGGCATTTTCCACGTCTGCCTTGACGATGCGCCCCTTGGGGCCACTGCCGGCAATACCGGCCAGATCAAGCCCTTTATCCGCCGCGATCCGCCGGGCCAGCGGCGAAGCAAAGATACGTTCTCCCTTGGGCGCAGGTGGCACAACCTGAGGGGCGGTTTTCTCGGCGACCCCTTGGGGGGCCACCTCGGCAACCGCGTCGACGGCTGGCGCCGCCTCCGGCGCTGCGCGCATGTCATCGGCGGTTTCGCCATCCTCCAGCAGCACCGCAATCAGGCTGTTGACCTTGACCCCTTCGGTGCCCTCGGCCACGGCGATCTTGCCAATCGTGCCATCATCCACGGCCTCGAATTCCATCGTGGCCTTGTCGGTTTCGATCTCGCACAGCACGTCGCCCGAAGCCACGTTATCGCCCTCGGCCACCAGCCATTTCGCCAGCGTGCCTTCCTCCATCGTGGGGGACAGGGCGGGCATCAGAATATTGATCGGCATGGGCGGCTCCTATCGGTAAGTTACTGATTTAACGGCGGCAA
>JALXER010000292.1 GCA_027069385.1 Paracoccaceae bacterium | reverse complement strand
TTTCCATGCCGCGCGGGTAACAGATGTCGCCAATGCCCGCCACGCCATTCGCGAAGGGGTTCTGGATATGGTTGCCATGACCCGCGCCCATATCGCCGACCCGCAGATCGTAAACAAGATTATCCGCGGCGAGGAGGACCGCATCCGCCCCTGTATCGGGGCCTCTCACTGTATCTACAAAAAGATCCATTGCATTCATAACCCCGCATCAGGGCGTGAAACCCTGCTGCCCATGGAGGTGCCCGCTAGCGACACACCGGGCAAAAAGGTGGTTGTGGTCGGGGGTGGCCCAGCCGGAATGGAGGCCGCGCGGGCGGCGGCTGCGCGCGGGCACAAGGTTCTGTTGTTCGAGGCAGCGCCCAAACTGGGTGGCC
Organism: Paracoccaceae bacterium; assembly: GCA_027069385.1. GTDB lineage: Bacteria > Pseudomonadota > Alphaproteobacteria > Rhodobacterales > Rhodobacteraceae > UBA3077. The sequence goes on along the minus strand of JALXER010000292.1, from coordinate 3,634 downwards.
AGATTCTACTGGCCTCCAAAACCAGCTGGCGTAAAGATTTAATCCAGATTGTTGATTGGCGCGAGGCTGAACTGGATAAGCTGGGTGTCGATGTACGTTGCAATATTTATGCCGAGGCGGCGGATGTTATGGCCGAAAACCCCGATCATGTGTTTGTTGCAACAGGCGGCTTGCCTGCCGGGCAAACTCTGCCCGGGGCGGAATTGGCGGTATCCAGTTGGGATATTCTGTCGGGTGATGTGCGGGCACAGCAGGACGTTCTGATTTGTGATCATACTGGCCGCTATGAGGCGGTTGCAACGGCGGATATGCTGTCAGCCAACGGCCACCGCGTAGCGTTGGCAACCATTGACGCCAATTCGGCCACTGAGATGGGATACACAGACCGGATCGTCTTTCACAAGCGACTGGCCGCGCAGGGCGTGACGACACTGGCTTACCTGAGACTCGGCGCATTGCGTAAAGATGGCAACCGGTTGGTGGCGACACTGGTCCATGAGCTAACCGGCCTACCCCAAGAGATGACGACCGATCAGGTCATCTTGGAAACCGGCACCGACCCGCTAGCCGAGGTGTATTTTGAACTGCGCGAAGGCTCGGCCAATAACGGCATCACCGATGTGGATGCAATGGCCAAATGGGCGCCACAACCTGCGGTATCTTTGGGTGGCTATACATTGCACCGGTTGGGCGATGCGGTGGCATCCCGCTCTATCCATGCCGCGCTTTTAGAGGCCTACCGCTTGGCGGTAAACCTATAGGCAGATCTGGGGTCAGGACCTATTAATCCGGCCACAAAAAAAGGCGGCGGATTGCTCCGTCGCCTTTTTCGGGATTATGGGCCAGCCATTAGCGCGGCGGCAGCGGCATCCAGTCGGGAACCGACACATCCGCGTGGGCGAACTGGGGCAGCTTGGCCGACAGATCAGCCATATTGGTGATGTCGCTATCCAGCAGCATCTGGCGGGTGATCAGGGTGGGGGGCACGATAACGTTATGCTCTACCTCGTCTCCGGCCAGCAGCATTGCCAGCGTGCGCACCGAGACCTCGCCCACCACGGCGGGGTTGGTGGCCGCCGTGGCAGCCCATGCCGAATTGTCTTCGCGCATGGCCGAAATATCGGCGGTCGAAACGTCAGCTGAATAAATGTCGATCTGTTCGTTCAGACCGGCTTCGTCTACGGCGATTTTCACACCTTTGGCGAATTCGTCATAGGGCGCAAACATCACGGTGATATCCGGATGGGCTTGCAGCACCGAACGGGCCTGATTGGCAACCGAGTTGGCAATCGGGTTGTCCAGTGTCCCAAATACGGCCACTTCCTCGATACCCGGATTGTCGGCCTTGACGGTTACCCAGGTTTCATCGCGACGATCCAGCGGCGCGATGCCCGGCACGTAAACATACCCGGCCCTAAAGGCGTTGCCATTGTCGGCCACGGCCTGTTCCAGCGCAAGGCGAGCAAGGTCGCGGTCGGATTGTTCGACCTGCGGCACGGCGGGATTTTCGACGTTCACGTCAAAGGCCACCACTTTGATACCGGCGTCCAGCGCGCGCTGCACGGCGTCTTGCATGGATTCGGTCAACCCGTGCTGAACGATGATCCCGTCCACCCCGAGCGCGATGGCCTGATCAACCATATCGGCCTGCAAGGCGGCATCCTGACGGCTGTCAAACACCCGCAGGTCAACGCCGATCGCGGCGGCCTGAGCCTCTACACCGGCCAGATAGGCCTGGAAAAAGTCACCGGTGGACAAATAGCGTACCAGCGCAATTTTTACATCGCCCGGATTGTCGAACGGTGCGGGCATATTGCCAGCGAACGCCGCGGACATGCCCGCAGTCAGGGCCAGCGCGCTTCCGGCGACGCCCATGAAAATTCTTCGTGTTAGCTTCATTTTTCTTCCTCCAGTTGGTTATTATGCCGGCCCGTCAATGGGCCCCCCCGCGTTTGGACAACGCGAAGGTAAAGATAAGGGCGACGACCAGAACCGCGCCCTTTACAAAATCCTGCGTGTAATAGGGCGCGTTCATCATGGTCAGGCCCTGCAACAGAATACCGATGAACAGGGCACCGATAATGGTGCCGAACGCGTTCGGCTTTGCCGCGCCAAGCACCGCAAATCCGATCAGCGCCGCCGCGACGGAATCAAGCAGCAGGTTATTCCCCGAGGCAATATCGCCCCGGCCCAGCCGCGCGGCCATCAACACGCCACCCACCGAGGCCAGAACCCCCGAGATCATATAGGCCAGAATTTTATAGCGGTTCACATTGGTGCCCGCCAGCGACGCCGCGCGCTCGTTAGAACCAACAGCGTACATCAGCCGCCCGTGGCGGGTCAGTTCCATAAAGCCCCAGACCAGAAAGCCGATTATCACCAGCACCACCACCGACACCGGAATCAGGTTATCGATAAAGAAATCGAACCGGTGCTTGCCCAGCCACAAAAACGTTTCGGAAAAATGGCCATTGGCCACCTCGCCGCTGGGCAGGGTCATACCCACTGAAATAGAGCGCCCCTCGGTCGGGATGCGCTGGATCCCCACCAGCAGAAACATCATGCCAAGCGTCGCCAGCAGGTCGGGGACCTTCATTTTTACGATCAACAGCCCGTTGATCAGCCCGATAACCGCGCCCATCACCAGACAGGCCAGCACCGCCACGACGGCATTCATTTCCAGCACCACCATCACATAGGCCGACAGCATCAGCGCCGATGTCGCGGTAGAGCCGATCGACAGGTCAAACCCGTCAACTACCAGCGTTGCGGTAACCCCCAGCGCCAGAATGCCGGTAATCGCCACCGACTGAAAGATGAACACGGCGCTATAGGGGCTGGCAAAGCCCTCGGCCGCGAGGCTGAAAAACAGCAACATGCCGACCATCAGCACCAGAAATCCGTACCGGATAGCCAATTCGAGCGGCGTGCGCTTTGGACGTTTGTTTTCGGTGTTATTCTGCATTGATTTCCGAGCCTGTTTTCTTGAAATTCTGTCCGGCGACCTGCGCCATGATGGCGTTGGGGTCGATGTTCTTGTTGCGGTGGTCGCCAATGATGGAATGGTCAAACATCACCAGAATGCGGTCGGCGATCTCGAATGCTTCGTCGGTTTCGGCAACCATCACCACCGTGGCGCGGTCCTTGGCGGTTTCGCGTATCTTTTGGCCGATGTCGCGGCGCGCCTTGATGTCGACCCCCTGAAACGGTTCGTCCAGCACCAGCAGGTCCGACGGCTCGGCCAGCCAGCGCCCCACCATCACCTTTTGCTGGTTGCCCCCCGAAAGGGACTGGATATCGTCAAATTCGCTTTGGCACACGATTCCCAGATTGTCGATGGTGCCGCGCGCCGTTTTGCGCTCGCTGCTGCGGGCCAGAAACAAGCCGCTGGAATGGCGCGGCAAGAACGGCAAGGTCAGATTCTGGGTAATGTTGAACCCCGGCACTACGGCGTTATTGGCGCGGTCCTTGGGGCATAAAAACACCCCTGCCCTAATCGCGTCGCGCTGCGAGCGCGGCGCATAGGGGCGGCCGTTCAGGGTCATGGAACCCGAAACCGGCGCGGCCAGACCGAAGAACCGCGCCGCCAGGTCGGTTTTGCCAGTGCCCACCAGCCCGGTCACCGCCACGACCT
>JALXER010000291.1 GCA_027069385.1 Paracoccaceae bacterium | reverse complement strand
GCGAAGCCGAGGCCCGGCCCAACGGGAGGAGGCGCATTGCGAATGCAATGCGCCGACGACGGGCGGGAGAGCGCCGGTCGGTTAGGGCGTAGACCTATAAACCAAACGTCGCCAGCGCGATCCTCGCGAAATATCAATGGGTTGGGGTGCGCCGCATAGGGTGGCTCCCATTGCAAGCGCCCCGGGCCATTGAGATGAAGCGAGGATCGCGCCCTTCGGGTTTGGCGGACTTTCCGCCTGACTGCGCTGCAAGGCCCTGAAATAGAACCACTATTCCTGCGCCCTTGCGTCTGGTTAGAACGAAAATCTGCCAAACTGGCGGCGCGGGGTTTATAGGTCTACGCCCTAACGCCGCAGGGTCAGGGTGGTCCATTCGCCGATGGTGCGCCGGTCCAGCCGGTGGAAACCGTGGCCTGCATAGATGTTTTCCACCCCGCGCGCCTGTTCGTTTAGGATACCGGACAGGATAAGCACCGTGCCCGCTCCGGCATGGGCGGCCATATCCGCGGCCATGCCTTTCAGCGGCCCGGCCAGAATATTGGCAAAGATCAGGTCATAGGGCGCGCGGCGGCGGATCAGCGGATGGCGAAATCCGGTCGCGGTCACGCATTGCACCTTGCCTTGCAGAGTGTTGGCGGCCACATTGGCCAGCGCGGTTTGCGTCGCGATCGGGTCGATGTCGCTGGCCAGCACCTGCGCCGCGCCGCTGCGTGCGGCAGCCATGGCCAGCACCGCTGTTCCCGCGCCGATATCGGCCACATTGCGCGCCACCATTCTGGCCTTTAGCAACTTGTCATAGCTTAGCAGGCAGCCCTTGGTGGTGCCGTGATGGCCGGTGCCAAAGGCCATGGCGGCCTCTATTTCCAGCCCGATCAGGTTGTCGGGCACATTCCCGCGATGATGGCCGCCATAGACCACAAACCGTCCGGCATAGACCGGCGACAACTCGCGTTTCACCAGCGCCACCCAGTCGCGGTCGGGCAGTTCAGACACCGCGAACGGGCGCGCGCCATGCATCGATGCCAGCAAGGCCAGCCCGGCCTGGTCGGGCGGCTCGATGAAATAGCCCCCGACCTCGTACAGGCCCGAGCCGTCCTCGACCTCGAACACGCCGATACCGGTCGGTTCGGGGGTCAGGGTCTCCATCGCATCGCCAAGCGCTTGCGCTTTGGACGGGTCGGGCAGGGTGGTCAGGGCGGTATAGGTCGGCATGCGTACTCCTTGGTCAGTCGAGCGCACAGGTAACGCCTGTGCCCCCCAACCCGCAATAGCCATCGGGGTTTTTGGCCAGATATTGCTGGTGGTATTCCTCGGCCGGATAATACGGTCCGGCCATGGCGATTTCGGTGGTGATGGCCGGATGCCCTGCCGCGGCCAGCGCCGCCTGATAGGCCTGCATCGATTGTTGCGCAGCCGCCAGATCGGCCTCCGAGAACACATAGATCCCCGAGCGGTACTGGCTGCCCCGATCATTGCCCTGCCGCATGCCCTGCGTGGGGTTGTGCCCCTCCCAAAAGCGTTGCAACAGCGCGCCAAACGTTACCCGCGCGGGGTCATACACCACCTGAACCGCTTCGGCATGGCCGGTGGTACCGGTGCAAACGGCGCGATAATCGGGCGCGTCCAGATGCCCGCCGGTATACCCGACCGAAGTCACCCACACTCCGGGCACCTGCCAGAACAACCGCTCGGCCCCCCAAAAGCAACCCAGCGCAAACAGCACCTGCCGCATGCCCGCCGGAAACGGCCCGAACAGCGGATTGCCGTTCACATAATGCTTCAAATCATCCATGTTCCAGTCCTTTGACAAAACGCCATGCGCCATAACTTGCCGCGCTGCCGACCAGCACCACGACCAGCGCCTGCGCATATAGCACACCGGGCGCGGCGAACCAATGGGTCATCAGCCACACGGCGGGCAGCATCAGCACCCCGTCGCGCGCCCAGTTGAACCCGGTTGACCATAGCGGCTTGCCCAGATTGTTGAACGTGGCGTTGGCGACAAACAGAAATCCGGTAAACACAAATCCACCGGCCAGTATGCTGAAGATACGGACAATCCGCGCGCCCTCGTCGCTCAGATGAAAGGCGTCGATCGCCACACCGCGCAGCAAGAACAGCCCGACCCAGGCCAGCATGGTATAGATAAAACAGAAGATCAGCGCATCGCGAAAGGTCGATTGCACCCGATCGATGCGCCCGGCTCCGAAATTCTGGCCAAAGATACCGCCCACCGCGCCCGATAGGGCGAAAATGCCGCCAAAGGCCAGCACCGTCAACCGCGAGACCACCGCCCAGCCCGCCACCGCGCCATCGCCGAATTCCGCCATGGCGCGGGTCAGAATGTAGTTGCCAAACGGGGTCGAAACCTGCGTGGCAATCGCCGGACCGGCAATCACGAAAAACGGCACCAGCACGGCGCGCACGTCGGTAAAACTCGGCTTGGCGGCCAGATCATGCACCTTGATCACAAACCAGATCGCCAGCAGCGCCGTGGACCCGCGCGAGATCACCACCACGATCGCCGCGCCATCCAGCCCCAGCCCGAATCCAAAGATAAACAGCGGGTCCAGCACCATCGCGATCACGCCTGCACCCATGGTCACCAGCATGCCGCGCATGGCATCGCCCTCGGCCCGCAAAATGGCCGATCCGACCATGCCCACCGCCATCAGCGGCAGCGACGGCATCGAGATCAACAGGAAATCGGCCGCGATCTGCAACGTGTCGCCTTGCGCCCCTGCCGCTCGCAGGATTTGCATGCGAAACACCACTACCAGCAGCGCCACCAGCGATTGCAGCACGCCGGTGATCACCATGGCCGAGGTCCCCTGCCGGCGCGCCTTGGGCTTGTCTCTTTGCCCCAGCGACCGGCTGACCAGCGCGGTAGTGGCAATCAGCAACCCGATTCCGACCGAGATGGTGAAAAACTGGATGGTCCAGGCAAACCCCAGCGCCGCCACGTTGGTTTCTACTCCGATGCGCGACACCCAGAACAGGGTTGCCACGTCGATCAGAAACATAAAGGTCAGCCCGACCGAGGCGGTCAGGGTCATGACCGTGACATGGCGCAGGGTTGATCCGGTCAGGAATTTGGGCGGGTTGCTCATGGGGTTCCTTTGGAAAAGACGGTTTCTCGGCCCGGTTCGGGGTGGCGGGGCACCAGCAAGGACAGGCCCAGCGAGGTCGCCGCCATGATCGCGGCCAGCACGAATACCGCCAGCGGTGATGTGACCCACAGATAGCCCAGCAGGGCGGGCAGGGCCACCGCGGCAATATGGTTGATGGTAAAGGCAACGGCGGCGGTCGGGGCGATATCCTGCGGGTCGGCGATCTTTTGGAAATAGGTTTTCAGCGCAAAGGCCAGCGCGAAAAACAGGTGGTCGATCACATAAAGCGTGGCGGCCAGCAGTACGCCCCAATGGAACATATAGATGCCGCCATAGGCCAGAAACACCGCGATCAGCCCGCTATACTCAAAGATCAGGGCGCGCCGCTCTCCGAAGCGTTGCACGACCGCGCCCATGACCGGTGCCAGAAAGATATTGGCCAGAAAGTTGATCAGAAACAGCGCCGTGACTTCCTGCACTTCGAAATCAAAGCGTTCGACCATCATAAAGGCGGCGAATACGATGAAAATCTGCCGACGCGCACCGGCCATGAATTGCAGCAGGTAATACAGCCAGTAACGTTTGCGCAGGATCATGCGGGTGTGTTGGCGGGTCGGGTTTTCAAAGCGCGGATAGGCGACAAGGCAGACCAGCGCGATCAGCGTGGTGGCCCCGCCCCCGGCCATGTATACCGTGTTATATTCCAGCCCGAAGCGCTTCCAGCCCAGCACCAGCACCCCGTAGGCCAGCAAGGAAGAGGCCGACCCCGCGGCGACAATCCAGCCCAGCACCTTGGGCGCGCGGGCCTTGTCGATCCATTGCAATTGCAGCGACTGGTTGACCGTTTCATAATAGTGAAAGCCAAAAGACCCGATCATCGTGGTCAGCAGCAAGCCGCCAAAACTGGGAAACCACGCCGTCACCGCCACCGCCAGCCCGTTGACCAAAAGCATCACAATCCCAAGGGTTTGCTCGCGCACAAACACGATCAGCCCGATAACACCGACGGCCAGAAAGCCGGGGATCTCGCGGATGGAATGCAGCCAGCCGATATCGGCCCCGTCGAACTCCGCCGCCTCTATCACGAAATTGTTAAGCAGGGCGGACCATGTGGCAAAGGCCAGCGGCATCGCCGCCGCCATCACCACCAGCAGGGTTACGGGTTGCCGCCACAGCGGTAATTGGCGCGCCTGTTCCAGCGTCACAGTATTCGGGGCGGAACCCATGTTGATCTTTCACCTGTTGCGGGGGAAACTGCGACAAAACATCTGCCTTTACATGACATAAATCAAGACTTACTTAACAACCCTGATATATTCGTGATATCGAATGGGTTTGGAGTCCAAGATGGACCTTGTATGGATACTTGACAGCATCGGCGAAGATGCCGCAACGGCACTGGCCGGCCTGATCGTCGGGCTGGTTTTCGGCGTGGCTGCGCAACGGTCGCAATTCTGCCTGCGTGCCGCCACGGTCGAATTCTCGCGCGGGATCATCGGCCCCAAGGTGGCGATCTGGTTGCTGACCTTTTCGACCGCGCTGCTATGGACCCAGTCGGCAATCTTTTTCGACTTTATTTCACTGGACGAGGCCCGCATTCTGGCCGTTCCCGGCTCGCTTTCGGGCGCGGTGATTGGCGGGTTGCTATTCGGGGTCGGCATGGTGCTGGCGCGGGGCTGCTCGGGGCGGCTGCTGGTGCTGGCCGCGACCGGCAACCTGCGCGCGGTGATCTCGGGGCTGGTTTTTGCCGTGGTCGCGCAGATGAGCCTGCACGGCTGGCTTGCCCCGCTTCGTTCATGGATGGCGGGCCTGTGGACAACGCCGCATGGCAGCAATATCAACCTGCTGACCTTTCTTGGTTTTTCCGAGAAGATGGGCATATTGATCGGCCTTGGCTTTGCGATTTACGCGCTTTATGTCGCCTATAAAAACAAGGTGTCGCGCATGGTGCTGTTCATGGCGTCGGGGGTCGGGTTTGCCGTGGCGCTGGGCTGGTTCCTGACCTATACCCTTTCGGCGATCAGCTTTGAGCCCGTCACCATTGAAAGCGCCACCTTTACCGGCCCGTCGGCCTCTACCCTGATGTATTTTCTGGTCGATGGCACCGCGCTGACCTTTTCGGTCGGGCTGGTGCCCGGCGTGGCGGCGGGGGCGTTTCTGGCCGCGTGGTTTACCAAGGAACTGAAACTGCAAGGCTTTGAAAGCGGCGCCTCGATGCGGCGCTATCTGACCGGCGCGGCCCTGATGGGCTTTGGCGGGATGCTGGCCGGGGGCTGCGCGATCGGCAACGGGGTTACCGGCGCGTCGGCCTTTGCCCTGACCGCGTGGGTGGCGCTGTTGTGCTTTTTCATCGGGGCGGGCATCACCGATTTCGTGCTGGACCGCAACCGCGCCAGCTTTGCCACTGCCTAAGACCTATAAACCCCGCGCCGCGATGTGCTGCCTCATATAGCGTTGATACTGCGCCGAGTCGCGTCGCGCGCGGATATCACGATAAAACTGTTTCGGGTCGAATCTCGCATGGAAAGCCGCAATCATATGCGGGCGGAATTGTTTGATCCCCGCCAGAAATGCCGGCACAGCGTGCTTAACCCCGGGAACGCGGATCACCTGCGCCTGTTGCACGCGCCGCGCGTGGCGCCAGTCCCGCGAGAATAGCGGGTCGGCAAAAACCAGCACCGCGCAGGGGGGTGACAGGCCGCGCAGGGCATCGGCAAACCGGCCGCGTCGGGCAACGGGGTGACGCCTGGAGAATTTCGAATCCCAGCCAAGCTGACTGTCAAACAAGGTGGTGCGCGGTTGCAGGGCTACGACCTGATCAGCCCCGGTCAGGCTGCCAAAGGCCAACGCGCCGAACCCGCCCATCGAAGAACCGAAATTGACCACGCGACGGTAGGGGGTAAAAAAACCGCTATCGCGCAATCTTTGTAACGACGCCCGCAGGGCAGGGGCTTGATACCAGTCCATCCGCTTGGGCATGACATGCAGGCTGTCTAGCCCGGCATGCGCGCACAGATGCTCGCCAAAGGCAAAACGCGGCGCATCGGCGCGACGGTACCGGCCACCGCCATTTTCAAAGCAGACCACCAGCGTATCGCTGTCCTGTGCCCGGGTGCGCAGGTAAAACCCGCCAAAATCGACCTGTTCGCAATGCCCTTCCACCCCGCCCCCCTTGTTCCCGGGTCGGCGGCTGAAACCGGTTAGCGCGCCGCGACCGTTGCGAAACTATGCGCCAGTTCATTGACCGAGTCGATGATATACTGTGCGGTTTTGTCGTCTACCAGATAGCTGAAGTTCAGCCGGACCCAGCCCGGTTTCACGTCGTCATTGCCTGCCAGCACCTCGCAGCGCAGCCCGTCGGAATGCGCGTGGTTGACCCCCAGCAGCCGGTGGCCATACGGCCCCGCGCAGGCACAGCCGCCGCGCGCCTGAATGCCGTAACGCGCGCTAAGCGCCGCGGTAAACGCCGCCGCATTCACGTTTTGACCGGCCCCGTCCCGCACCAGCAGCGAGAAAATCGGCAGGCGGTGGTCATGATCGACGCCCAGCAAGGTCAGGTGCGGGTTGTCGCGCCAGCCTTGCAGGGCCATGGCGTTCAACTCGGCCTCGCGCTTGGCAATCCGCTCCGGCCCGATGGCCTCTTTGACCAGAAAGGCCAGCGCGGCGCGGATATCGCCGATGATGTTGGGCGTGCCCGCCTCTTCGCGCTCTTGCAGGCTGTCCAGATAGTCATGCCCCCATGGCGACACGAATTTGACCGTACCGCCCCCCGGCCATGTGGGGGTTGTGCGGGTTACCACATCGTGGCGCAGGATCAGCACCCCCGAAGCCCCAGGCCCGCCCGGAAACTTATGCGCCGAGGCCACCACCGCGTCTTTTTGCGCATCGGTGCCGGTCTTCATGTCGATTTCCAGATAGGGCGCGCCACCTGCGTAATCCCACACCGCCCGCGCCCCATGCGCGCGCAGCACCCGCGTTACCGCGTCGGTATCGGTGATGATACCCGTCACGTTAGAGGCCGCCGAAAAGCTGCCGATCAGCAGGTCGGAATCGGCGTGTTCCTGCAACGCCTTGCGCAGCGCCGCCAGATCCGGCCCGCCGGTTTCGGCCTCGGCAATCTCGATCACCTCGGCCTTGCTTTCGCGCCATGGCAGCAGGTTGGAGTGATGTTCGTAAGGGCCGACCAGCACCACCGGACGGGTGGCCTCGTTGACGCCCAGCAGGCTGACCAGCCGGTTCAGCCCCGATGTGGCCCCCGACCCCGCAAAGATCACCGCGCAGCCCTTTGCCCTTGTCAGCCGCGCAATTTCCCCCCGGGCCGCCTCGCGCAGCGCCGTGGTATAGCCGCCGCAATAGGACGCATCCGTGTGGGTGTTGGCATAGAAAGGCAGCACCTGTTCGCTGACAAACCGTTCCACCTGTTGCAGCGCCCGCCCCGAGGCCACATAATCGGCGTAAACCAGCGGCACCGGCCCGTCCTGCCCCGGAATGCGGATCCCCTCACCAATCAGACCGGCGCGCAAATCGCCGATCGGGTCGGAAGTTTTCAAAGACTGCTTGAATGTATTCAACGGCATCGCATGATTCCCTTGCTTTTTGGCGATAATACGCGAAAAATGTCGCGAAATTGCCCCGAAAACCTTGAAATACACAGGTAAACCGGTTCACTTGATCGAATGAAACACAACGAACCAGATCAAATTGACCGCCGCATTCTGGCGGAACTGCAACAAGACACCACCCTGTCCCAACGCGCGCTGGCCGAAAAAATCGGCCTGTCGCAAAATGCCTGTTGGCGAAGGCTTCAGGCGCTCAATAAATCGGGGATTATCAAGGGCGCGATTGCGCGCCTTGACCGCGAACGGCTGGGGCTGGGGCTGGTGGTGTTTGTTATGGTGCGCACAAGGTACCATTCGGCCGACTGGCTGCGGACCTTTCGCGCGCGGGTGACGGATATTCCCGAAGTGATCGACTTTTTCCGCATCGGGGGCGATTACGACTATATGCTCAAGGTGGTGACGCGGGATATGGCCAGCTATGACAAGGTCTATCAGCGCCTGATCGACAAGATAGAGCTGGATTCGGTCACCTCTTACTTTGCCATGGAATCCATCGAAGAGCAGCGCCCGCTGCCCCTGTAAAAAGGCCCCGCAGCTTGCGCCACGGGGCCAATTCGCGTTATTGCGCCGGCTTATTCACCAACGGTTTTGATCCGGCCCTCGACCGTGTTGGTCACACCGCCATTGGCGATCACATAGTCGATCACATCATTGGCCAGCAGGTTCGCGTTGCCCGAGTTGATCAGGATGCGACCGCCGCCAAGCGCGCTATAGCCGTCACCGCCGCCAAGGATGTAGTTGTTCACCGCAACCTTGTAGAGCTTGTCCATATCCACCGGCTCTCCGCCAACCATCAAAGAGGTGATGCGCGACCCCGCAGGGGCGCTCGGGTCATAGACCATGGTCATGCCCGAAATCTGCGGGAAGCGGCCCGAGCCGTCCTCGACCTGGCTAACGCCGTTTTCCAGCGCGGCCAGCAGTTGCGAACCGGGCAGTTCGGTCAACACGGTGGTGTTGCCAAACGGCAGTTCGGTCAGGATATCGCGACGGGTCAGCATGGTGCCCGCATCATAGGTGCGGTCACCACGGATGCCGCCGCCATTGGCAATTGCCACATCGGCACCGGTCGCGGCGCGCATGGCATCGGCGATCAGGTCACCCATGGCCGATTCCTCGCCACGCACTACGTTGCGGCGCGAATCCAGTTCACCGGTGGTCGCACCGATTTCCACGCCCAGGCTTTCGTCCAGTTGCGCGTTGAACGCATCGACCATGGCCTGCGATTCGGGGTCGGGGGTTACCGTCGCCGTATCGATAAAGCGGAAATTGGGCACCCAGGTTACTTTGCGTTTGCCGTGTTTTTCGCCAATGGTCACGGTCAGGTCGAGCGGCGACAAAAAGCGCCCGTCGATCGAGGTTTCCACATAGGCGGTGATACCGTCATAAGAGGTGCCGTAGGAATGGTCATCGCCCGACATGATCACGTCAAAGGCGTGGCTGGCAATCAACTGGCGGTCATTGGAGATGTTGGTCTGCACCACGCCAATCACCAGATCGGCCCCCGCATCACGCGCCGCACGCGCCGCCGCAACACCCGTTTCAACCGTACCGCCAAATACCAGATCGCCCGAGCTGGTCACCTCGGGGGTGGTGTCTTGCGCCACCGGAATCAACGCCACCGAAATGCCCTCGATATCCATGGTCATGACACCGCCAAGCCCCTCGACCGGCGAGCCGTCGCCATTGGTGATGTTGATTGCGGCCCATGGATAGTTGGATGCGGCCATTTTTTCCATAAAGTTGTCAACGCCGAAATCGAATTCGTGGTTGCCCGGCACCGCAATGTCGAACGGCACCAGATTGGTCAGATCAATGGTGTTCTGCCCCTTGTCGAACCCCGACAGGATAGAGGGCGACAGCATATCACCGTCAAACACATAGATCATGTTGGGGTGGGCTTCACGCTCGGCGCGGGCAACGGCGTTCAGGCGGGCAAAACCGCCACGGCCATGATCCGCGTCAAAGTCGTAAACGTCGCCGACACCCAGAATGGTGATATTGACGGTCTGCGCAAAGGCAGGCGCCGCAAGGGTGCTGGCCCCCAGCAAAAGCGCGGCAAGTGTGGTTGTTGATTTCTTCATCCTGAAAGTTCCTCTTTCATTATTTCGTGTGTTTCTGACCACCCAAGGAAACCAAGGGCACCGACAGATGCGGGGGATACGATTACGCCCCTTCGCCAAGAAGTTTCGCGAATCGCGCCGCCCTGCCATATCGAATAGAGTGACGATATAGTTCCCCCCGATTTAATCAAGTGCAACGCGGCGATGAAACCCGTTTGCACCCTTTGGCAGAACATGCCATAGCTGTGCCAACACCCTAAAACCCGAGGAACCCATGATGAGCGAACCCGATAAAGACGACAAACCGTTTTCCCCCGACCGCATCACCTTTGAAAACCGCTATGTCACCGTAGTCGGAGAGATCAACGACAAGCTGGCCAAGGCCACTTCCGAACGCCTGCTGGCGCTAGCCGCCGTGTCCGATGACCCGATTACACTGTTTATTTCCTCGCCCGGCGGGCATGTGGAATCGGGCGATATGGTGCATGATCTGATCCGGTTCATCAAACCGACCGTGCGGGTCATCGGCTCGGGCTGGGTGGCCAGCGCCGGCGCGCTGATCTTTATCGGGGCCAAAAAGGAAAACCGGTTCTGCCTGCCCAATACGCGGTTTTTGCTGCACCAGCCTTCGGGCGGCATTGGCGGCAAGGCCTCGGATATCGCCATCCAGGCCGAGCAACTGGAGTTGATGAAAACCCGTTTCGAACGCATCTTTGCCGAGGCCACCGGCCAGACCCCCGAACGCATCGCCGCCGATACCCGCCGCGATTTCTGGCTCGATACCCAACAGGCGATCGATTACGGCCTGCTCAGCAAGGTCGTCCACTCCGCCACCGAAATCTGAGCGCCGCTCTAAACTAAACAGGCCTTTCAGGCCCCGACGGTTGCCCCGCGACCGCCGAGCCGAAGGCGAGGCCACCGCCGCCGGCAGCCGTTTTTCAGCTTGCTGAAAAATGCGCCAAGGGCAAGCGGGGGTTTACCCCCGCGCGGCCTTGGCGGGGCGGGTCGGTGTCGGGCGAATCGGGTCGGGATAGAACCATAGCCCATAAAAAAGGCCGCACCCATGTGCGGCCTTTTCGTAATCAGGGGCAACCGGCCTAGTTTTTGGCGTAGAATTCCACCACCAGATTCGGTTCCATCATCACCGGATAAGGCACATCCGACAGGGTCGGCGTGCGGATGAATTCGCAGGTCAGTTTGGAATGGTCCACATTCATGTATTCCGGCACATCGCGCTCGGCCGAGGCCACCGCTTCGATGATCAGGCCCATCTGTTTGGACTTTTCGCGCACAGCAATCACGTCGCCTTCGGAAACACGATAAGACGGGATGTTAACCCGTTTGCCGTTCACGGTCACATGACCATGGTTGACGAACTGGCGCGCCGCAAACACGGTCGGTACGAATTTGGCACGGTACACAACCGCATCAAGACGCCGTTCCAGCAGGCCGATCAGGTTGGCACCGGTATCACCCTTGATCCGGTCGGCATCGGCATAGATGCGACGGAACTGTTTCTCGGTCAGATCGCCGTAATAGCCTTTCAGCTTTTGCTTGGCGCGCAGTTGCGTGCCGAAATCCGAAAGCTTTTGCTTGCGCCCCTGACCATGCTGGCCCGGGCCGTATTCGCGGCGGTTAACGGGGGATTTGGGGCGGCCCCAAATGTTTTCGCCCATGCGGCGGTCGATTTTATACTTGGCAGCTGTACGTTTCGTCACGAGCTGGATCCTCTCATAGCTCCCCGAAGGGATGTGAAAGGTGCTTTCCTAATCCGGCCTTATTGCCGAATGACAGGTTTCCCCTTGCGGGGTCCACAAACACCAAAATCACCGGCACCTTGCGGCACCGGATGGGCGGGTTATAGTGGTTTGAAAGAGAGAGTCAAGCGCCCCCGCGCGACCCTGTTAAAAGGATAGATATTATGCCAGCTTTCACCCTCACCCAATCCGGCGGCATTGCCCATTTGCGATTCACCAACCCGCAAACCTCCAACGCCATGGGCGCGGAATTCTGGGCCGGGTTCGGGCCTGCTGTCACAGCGCTGTCCACAAGCGGCACCGTGCGGGCGCTGGTGATCTCGGCCGAGGGCAAAAACTTCTGCTCGGGTATGGATCTTTCGATGTTTGCGGCTGGCATCCCCACCACCGATACCTCCGCGATGCGCGAGGCCTTCCCGCCCTTCATCCGCCAGCTTCAGGAATGCCTGACCAGTCTGGAGGTTGCCCGTTTTCCGGTGATTGCCGCTATTCAGGGGGCGTGTATCGGCGGCGGGCTTGATCTGGTCGCGACCTGCGATCTGCGCATCGCCGCCAAGGGCGCCTATTTTCGCATCGAGGAAACCAATATCGGCATGATGGCCGACCTTGGCAGCCTGCAACGCCTGCCAAGGCTGATGCCCGAAGGCGTGGTGCGCGAGTTGGCCTATCTGGGCACCACCCTAAGCGCCGAACGGGCCGAGGCGCTCGGCTTTGTCAATGCCGTTGAAGCCGATGCCAACGCCGCCCTGGACGCCGCGACAGAGGCTGCCACGCGCATCGCAGCCAAGGCTCCGCTGGCCATTACCGGCACCAAAGCCGCCATTACCTATGCGCGCGATCACACCATCGCCGATTCCCTGCACCACGCCGCCCTGACCCAAACCCTGATCTGGCACCCCGCGGATATTCAAAAAGCGGTGATGGCCCGCACCCAAAACACCCCGCCCGCCTTTGATGATCTGGAAAAGCCGCGCGAGATGAAAAAGCCCTGACGGTTTTCATCCGGCCGAAAGAACCGCCACCACCATCATGCCCAGCCCGATATGCCCGATGGTCCAGACGATCGATCGGGTCAGGCCGATGGCAGTGATATAGGCGGGGATATAGGCGATACGGGCCAGTAAAAACACCAGCGCGCCCCACCACGCCAGGCCGTTATCAAGGCCGAAATGCACCGCCAGCAGCGCCAGCGGGATAAACACGAACAGCGCTTCGTTCATATTGCCCAAGGCCCGCTGTGCGCGCCCGGCGTTGGTGGTCAGGGGCAGCGGTTCATCACGCGGCCCGCCCGCATGGTGCAGCGCCTTTGGCCCCAACGCCCGCGACATGATCATCGAGGGTAGATAGGTTTGCAATGTGTAAAGCGCCAGCACGGCAATGATCAGACCAACCATTCGGGTTCCTTTCAGGGTTGCGGCTGATTTAACCATGCCGGGCGCGGGGTTCAACCGGTTGAACGGATTTTCGGGCTCCGAAGGCGGTGCGGTTCGGGGGTGAAAAAAGACGGGCGTTAACTATTTTATAGGGTGAAAAACACAGTAAAAACAACGCGATAAATGACTTTGATTGACCCTACTAAACCGGTTTAGTATCCACTCATTGGTCTAAACCCCCCGTCTTTCAGACGGGATCGCTTTAGCGCGAAGAATCGGTTATGATTTTATACTCCCGAATTT
>JALXER010000290.1 GCA_027069385.1 Paracoccaceae bacterium | reverse complement strand
CCGTCGCGCACCGCCTTGCGAATGCCCAGCGGGATCGACACAAAATAGGAAATCAACGTCGCCCACAGGCCCAGCGTCAACGACACCGGAATTTTTTCCAGCACCAGTTCCATCACGTTTTTCGACTGGAAATAGCTCTCGCCAAAATCGAAGGTCAGGTATTGGCGCATCATCCGGAAAAACCGTTCCAGCGGCGGTTTGTCAAAGCCGAATTGCCTTTCCAGATCGGCGATGAACTCGGGCGGCAGGCCCTGCGCGCCGCGGTATTTGCTGGTATTGTCGTTGCCCGCGTCGGAGGTCTCGACAATCCCTGCATCACTGCCGGAACCGCCGATCACCTCTAACGAGTCACCCTTGCCTTCCAGTTGCGAGATGATCTGCTGCACCGGTCCACCGGGCACAAACTGGATCAGGGCGAAATTGATCGCCATGATCCCGAACAGGGTCGGAATGATCAGCAGCAGCCGCCGCAGGATATAGGCGCTCATGGGTCAGAGCATACCGGCATCACGCAGCCGCTGGGCCTTTTCCTCGGACCACCACCACCAGCTGGACGCGCCCAGCGCATAGGGCGACAGGGTCGGGTCGGGGTATTCGTACACATCCCAATAGGCCACGGTGTTCACATCCTTGAACCATTGCGGCACCCAGATATGCTCGGCCCGCAGGGCACGGTCCAGTGCGCGAATGACCACGTTCAATTCTTCTCGCGACTGCGCGGCAATGGCCAGTTCGACGATCTGGTCGATGCCTTCGTTTTGCAGCCCGACCAGATTGCGAGACGGCACCATCGCGCTTTCGGATCCGAACCGCTGACGCAGGCCAAGGCCCGGCGTCAGGCTGTTGCCATAGGTGGAAATCATCATGTCAAAATCAAAGTTGCGCGCCCGTTCGACATATTGCGAGGTATCGATCCGGTCATTGGTCGCGGCGATGCCCAGCAATTCGAGGTTTTCGATAAACGGGTTGATGATCCGGTCAAAGGCCGGCGAGCGGTTCATGATTTCAAGGGTCAGTTGCTCGCCCTCGGCATTTTTGCGCACCCCGTCCTGAATGGTCCAGCCCGCTTCGTCCAGCAATTTACCGGCCGCGCGGATAACCCGGCGGTCGATCTGGTCTTCGCTGGAAACCGGCGGTGAATAAACCGGTTCGTCAAACACTTCGGCGCGCAGATACTCGCGAAATGGCGACAGAATCGCCAGTTCGTCCGCCGGAATTTCGCCTTTGGCCTCCAGCTCCGAATTTTCCCAGAACGAATCTACCCGACGGTAAAGCCCGAAAAACAGCGCGCGGTTCGACCATTCGAAATTGAAGGCCATCCCGATTGCTTCGCGCACCCGCGGGTCATCGAATTTATCGCGACGCAGGTTGAAAAAGAACCCCTGCGCGGCACCGATATTGCCGTCATAGATTTCCTCTTTGCGGATATAGCCGTCATTGATAGCCGGAAAGTCGTAATCCTGCGCCCATTTTTGCGAGGAATTTTCGCTGCGAAACAGGAATACGCCCGATTTGAACGCCTCGAAAGCGGCGGTCGAGTCGGCGAAATATTCAAAACGAATGGTTTCGAAATTGTTCTGCCCCACATTGATCGGCAGATCAGCCCCCCAATAGTTGGGGTCATAGCGATAAACCAGTTGCCGCCCGACATCCATTGAATCGAGCAGATAAGGCCCGGAACCCAGCATCGGCTCCAACGATGATTCCGAGAAATCATGATCGGCATTATCCCAATACGCCTTGGAAAAGACCGACGATCCGGCTGCCAGCAGCAGATTTTCGTTGCTGTTAGGGTCGGGGTTGGCAAAGGTGAATTTGACGGTGTGATCATCCAGCGCCTCGATACTTGCAATTTCCGGGCCGACGCTGGCGCGATAGGCCGGAATGCCTTTTTCCATAAGCAACTCATGGGTAAACACCACATCTTGCGCGGTTACCGGCGAACCGTCGGAAAAATGCGCCTCGGGGCGCAGGTGAAAGATCGCCCATTCGCGGCTGTCGGGGTATTCGATGGTTTCGGCCAGCAGGCCATACATGGAATCCGGCTCGTCCGCAGTGCCTGCCATCAGTGATTCGATGAAAATAGCGCCGCTGCTGGCAGCCGTACCTTTGGTGATATAGCGATTCAGCGAGTCAAAGGTGCCAAAGGCCCAGGTGGAAAACTCGCCCCCGTGCGGGGCGTCGGGGTTTACATAATCCAGATGGGTGAAATCGGGGCCGTATTTCAGCTCTCCAAATTTCGAAATACCGTGGCTGATGGTGATGTGTTCATCCTGCGCGCGGGTCGCGCCGGCAATAAGGGTGATCATCATTGCAATGGCCACAAACCCGAACACCATCCAGAATGGGGTTTGGCTGCGGGTGATTGCCTTGGCTTTGGCCCGGTTGTTCATATCGCGTCCTCCGTTGGATTCCCGTATGATCCGATGGTAGCCGCAAATCTGCATAGCGCAAGGCGCGATTGCGTGAACGGTGCTATAAAAGGCAAAAAACCGCACCCGACAGGCCGGGCGCGGTCGAAATTCCAGCCAAAAGCGGCTTAGTGGAGCGTCGCCAGATAGGCAATCAGGTTGGCGCGGTCGGTGTCTTTGGGGATACCGTTAAAGCTCATGGCAGTGCCCGGCGCATAGGTGCTGGGGCTGGTCAGGAACTGGTCCAGCACCTCGGGTTCCCATGTGCCACCGATTTCGGCCAGCACGCCCGAGTATTTTTCAAACCCTTCGGCAACACCCTGCGGGCGGCCAACCACACCGAACAACGACGGGCCAACCGCGTGCACGCCTTCCTCGGTTTTGTGGCAACCTTTGCATTTGTTGAACACCCGCGCCCCGGCACCGGCATCGGCAGCAGCGTAAAGCTCGGCAAAGGGAACCGCCTCGACGACTTCTTCCTCGGCCGGGGCAGCGCCCCCCTCGGCAACCGGATAAACCGTCATTTCACCCTCGCCATATGCTTCGCCACCTTCGTAATAGGCATCCGCACCCCATTTGATAAACAGCAACAGCAGCAGCGAGCCACAGACACCGGCGACAATCTTGGTTATTTCCATAGTATTCATGGTTTTCTACCTTAGCTAACGATGGGCGAGCCCAAAATGATTCAGTTATGTGCCTTCTATCCGCTTCTATATTGGGAAATCAAGGTGTAGAAAGCGTGACCAAATGCCCTAATGTGGAAAAAACCATGACAAAGACCATTTCTTACCAAGGCGAACCGGGGGCCTATTCGCATCAGGCATGCGTCGAAACCTATCCCGATGCTCAGGTTTTGCCCTGCCACAGCTTTGAAGGCGCCATCGCGGCGGTCAAGGAAGGCCGCGCCGATCTGGCCATGCTGCCGGTCGACAACTCGACCTATGGGAGGGTGGCCGATATCCACACGCTGCTGCCCGATTCGGGCCTGCATATCATTGCCGAGCATTTCGTGCGCGTGCATGTGAACCTGCTGGGCGTCAGGGGCGCACGCCTGCAAGACGTCAAGGTGGCACGCAGCCATGCGGTATTGCTCGGGCAGTGCCGCGGATTTCTGGCAGACCACGGCATTCGCGCCGAAACCGGCACCGATACCGCCGGCTCGGCCCATGATATTGCCAAGGGCGGGGATACCAGCCGCGCCGCGCTGGCCTCGGAACTGGCCGGGAAGATTTACGGCCTGGACATGCTGGCCCGCCACATCGAAGACAACACCCACAACACCACCCGCTTTCTGGTAACCGCTCCGCAGGCGCAACCGGCACCCAAAGGCGCGGGAAAGGTCATGACAACGATCGTGTTCGAGGTCCGCAATCTCCCCGCAGCGCTCTATAAAGCCATGGGCGGGTTTGCGACAAACGGGGTGAATATGGTCAAACTGGAAAGCTATATGCTGAACGGCAGCTTCAATGCGACCGCCTTTTATGCCGATGTCGAAGGCCACCCCCAAGACCCGCCCCTGAAACGCGCCCTGGACGAACTGGCCTATTTCACCTCGTCCCTGCGCATCCTTGGCACCTACCCCGCCTCGAGTTTCCGCGCGCAGCTCTGATCCGAATCCGGG
>JALXER010000289.1 GCA_027069385.1 Paracoccaceae bacterium | reverse complement strand
CATAGGCCCCCGGGCGGCTTTCCAGCATATAGGAAAAATCCTCGGCCCCCATCTCGGGCGGAATCCCTTCGAGCACCTGCGCATCGCCCACCACCTTGCGCGCCACCTCTGCGGCGAACCCGGCCTTGTCCGGATCGTTGATCGTCACCGGATATTCCATGCGATAGTCCAGCACCACCTCGGCCCCGAACCCTGCCGCCACGCCTTCTACAATCCGGCGCATCAACTCGGGTACTTTCTCGCGTGTCTCGCGGCTAAGTGCCCGCACCGTCCCCCCGATCACCGCGCTGTCGGGGATAATATTATCCGTCGTCCCCGCATGGAACTGTGTCACCGACACCACCAGCCCTTCGGTCCCGCTGATCATCCGCGAGCGGATCGCCTGAATCGCCTGCACCATCTGGCTTGCCACTATGATCGGGTCGATCCCGTGGTCAGGATAGGCCGCATGCGCCCCCTTGCCCTTCACAGTTATTTCGAACGTATCCGCCGAGGCCATCAGCGCCCCGTCATTGAGCATAAACGTCCCCACCGGAAAATTCGGCGCGTTATGAATCCCGTATACCTGCGAGATATCGAACCGCTCCATGATCCCCTCTTCCACCATCACCCCGGCACCGCCGCCGCCCTCTTCGGCCGGTTGAAAGATCAGCGCCACCGAGCCGCTGAAATTCCGCGTTTCCGCCAGATACTTCGCCGCGCCCAGCAGCATCGTGGTATGCCCGTCATGGCCACAGGCGTGCATTTTTCCGGGCACGCCAGAGGCATGCGCAAAGGTGTTGGCCTCGGTCATGGGCAGCGCATCCATATCGGCGCGCAACCCGATGGTCGGCCCTTCGCCCTGCCCTTTGATGATCGCCACAAGCCCGTTTTGCGCGATCCCCGTGTGGATCTCGTCAATGCCGAATTCACGCAACCGTTCAACCACAAATGCTGCGGTTTCGCGGGTCTCGAACAGGATCTCGGGGTTGGCATGGATATGGCGCCGCCACGCCTTCATATCGTCATAGTATTCGGCGATGCGGTTGATAATCGGCATGGGGTCTCTCCTGTCTTGCACATGGGTGCAGACTAGCCCTAAGCTGCCGGCATGAGCAAACAGAATCACTCCGATCCAGGCGGAATTGCCGACCTGTTGGATATCATGCGCGCCCTGCGCGACCCGCAAACCGGCTGCCCGTGGGATATCGAGCAGGATTTCGCCAGCATCGCACCCTATACCATCGAGGAAGCTTACGAGGTCTCCGACGCCATCGACCGCGCCGCATGGGATGAACTGCCCTCGGAACTCGGCGATCTGTTGCTGAACGTGATCTTTCATGCCCAAATCGCCTCCGAGGCCGGATTGTTTGATTTTTCCGATGTGGTCAGCGCGATTTCCGGCAAAATGATCCAGCGTCATCCGCATGTTTTCGGTGACGAAAGCCGCAATAAATCGGCCGAACAGCAGACCCGCGATTGGGAAAAGATCAAAGCGGAGGAGCGCGACGGGGCCGGAGTGCTCGACGGGGTGGCGCTTGGCCTGCCCGCGCTGACCCGGGCGCTCAAACTGCAAAACCGTGCTGCACGGGTCGGGTTCGACTGGCCGGAAACCACGCAGGTGCTGGACAAGATTATCGAGGAAAGCCAAGAGCTTGTCGAGGCATGCGAAACCAAGACCCAAGCCGACATGCACGAGGAATTCGGCGATTTGTTATTTGTCATGGCCAATCTGGCCCGCCATCTGGACATCGACCCCGAACATGCCCTGCGGGATGCCAACGCCAAGTTCACCCGCCGTTTTGGCGCCGTCGAAACCGCACTGGCGAAACGCGGCAAAACACCGGCCCAATCGGACCTGAAGGAAATGGACGCCCTGTGGGATGCCGCCAAGCGGGACGGGTATTAATGCCGATTGTTTTACTCAGCTATTGACCTGACTGTTTTACTCGGGTTAATTTGCGGCGAATCAACCACTCGGAGCATCCCATGAAAACCGCCCTGCTTTCCGCCGTTCTGCTGGCCGCCACCGCCTTTGGTGCCGCTGCGGACGAGGTCAACATCTATTCGTCGCGCCAGCCCGAACTGATCGACCCGATCCTGCAAGCCTTTACCGAGGATACCGGTATCGATGTGAATGTGGTGTTCATCAAAAAAGGCATGATCGAACGGCTGGTGGCCGAGGGCAACCGCTCGCCCGCCGATCTGGTACTGACTGTCGATGTGGCCAACCTGAATGCCGTGGTCGAAGCCGGCGTAACGCAGGCGGTCGAATCCGAGGTTCTGACTGCCAACATCCCCGCCCCCTATCGTGACCCCGACGGCCACTGGTTCGGCCTGACCGCGCGGGCGCGGGTGCTTTATGCTTCCCGGGACCGCGTGGCCGAAGGCGAGATCGGCTCTTACGAGGAACTGGCCAACCGGAACTGGCAGGGCCGCATCTGTGTGCGCTCGGGCACCCACAACTATAACATCGCCCTGACCGCCGCCTATCTGGCCCATCACGGCGAAGCCCAGACCATTGCCTGGCTAGAGGGGCTAAAGACCAATCTGGCCCGCCGTCCGCAAGGTAATGACCGCGCCCAGGTCAAGGCGGTATGGGCCGGAGAATGCGATATCGCCATTGGCAACACCTATTACATGGGCAAAATGCTCGCCGATCCCGAGCAGGCCGAATGGGCCAATTCGGTCTATCTGATCTTCCCGACCATCGGCGATAACGGCACCCATATCAATATTTCGGGCATGGCCATGACCGCCGCCGCGCCGCATGCACAAAATGCCCTGAAACTGATGGAGTATCTGGCCGGAGCGCGCGCGCAGGAACTGTATGCCGAACTCAATTTCGAATACCCGCTCTTGCCGGGCACCCATCCCAGCGATCTGGTGGCAAGCTGGGGCGACCTGACCCCCGACACCACGCCGCTGCTCGACATCGCCCGCCTGCGCGGCGAGGCCCTGCGCCTGATCGAACGGGTCGATTTCGACGGCTGACCCCGCATCGGTCCGAACTTGCGCAAAACACCCGACACAGGCGCCCATCGCCAGCCCCCTTTGGGGGCTGGTAAGACTCATCCCGCGGCATCGCGGGATTCCGTCGGGTCAGAGTCGCTTTACCTATGACATTCGCGCCCCGCATGCTATCAGTGCCAAAACACTTGGGGGCCAGATGACCGCATTACAAATTGCCAGCCTGATGATCGTGCTTGCCGGAATGTTCGGCGCGATCAACTATTTCTTTTTGCGCCTGCCTGCCTCTATCGGCATTCTGGTGGTGGCGCTGGTGGCCTCGCTGGCCCTGATGGGGCTGGATTTTCTGGCACCGCAACTGCATGTTTCCGCCGGCATCCGCCCGCTGGTCACCGAATTGGAGTTCTCGGACACCCTGCTTGAAGGGATGCTGGGCCTGTTGCTGTTTGCCGGTTCGCTGCATGTAAAGCTGTCGGATCTGCGCGCGCAGGCCTGGACCGTTGCGCTGATGGCGACCGTCGGGGTTGGCCTGTCCACCGCCATTGCCGGCATCGGCCTGCATCTGGTGCTGGGCGTGCCTTTGCTGGTGGCGCTGGTGTTCGGAGCGCTGATTTCGCCCACCGATCCGGTCGCGGTGCTGGGCGTCCTGCGCGAGGCCAACCTGCGCAAGTCCCTCGAAACCCAGATCGCCGGTGAAAGCCTGTTCAATGACGGCGTGGGCTATGTGGTTTTTCTGTTTCTAATCGGCCTTGCCTTCCCGCACGAGGCCCACGGAGAGGCCAGCATCGGCAGCGCGCTGATTCTGTTTGGCAAAGAGGCCATCGGCGGCGCGGCGCTGGGGTTTGCGCTGGGCTGGCTGGTGTTCCAGATGATGAAACGCATCGATGACTACCCGTTAGAGGTGCTGTTGTCGCTGGGTCTTGCCTTTGGCGGTTATCAACTGGCAGTGCTGCTGGGGGTTTCGGGGCCGATTATGGCGGTGGTTGCCGGGCTGCTGATCGGGGATGTGGGGGTGAAATACGGCATGAGCCAGATCACCCGCGAATACCTGAACGCCTTCTGGAAGCTGATCGACGAGATCCTGAACGCGCTGCTGTTCCTGCTGATCGGCGTCGAAGTGTTTGCCATCACCTTTGACATGGATGCCATCCTTGCCGGAATGCTGGGCATTGCCCTGTCCCTGACTGCCCGGCTGGCCGCCGTGGCGGTGCCGGTGATGTTCCTGTCGCGCTGGCAAAAGCGTAAACGCGACGTGATTCCGATTATGACATGGGGCGGCCTGAAAGGCGGTATTTCGGTGGCGCTGGCGCTGTCCATCCCCGAAAACGAATGGAAACCGCTGATCCTGACCATCACCTATATCGTGGTGCTGTTCAGCATCATTGTTCAAGGCCTGACCATCGCCCCGCTGGCCAAACGGCTGGATCGCGAGCAGGAATTGCTTTAGGGTGTTTCGATTTTTCACCGAGGCACACATCATGGCCTGCCGGTGAGGCAGTGATTGCGAAGCAATGGCGTGCACTGGCAGGCCATGATTCAAATTAAAGTCGAAACGCCATAGGTCGGTCTTTGGGGGCGATGCGTGGGCGTCATTTCGCCCCTGGCAACGGTGCTTTGCAAAAATGTCATGGTTTCACGGTTCCAAACCCTGCACGATCACGGTATTGATGGCCCATGACCCACGACTCGATCATTCAGCGTTGCGAGGCCCGCGGCCTGCGCATGACCGACCAGCGCCGCGTCATTGCCCGCGTGCTGGAAGGCTGTGTCGATCACCCCGATGTCGAGGAGATTTACCACCGCGCCAGCAAGGTTGACCCCAAGATCAGTCTGGCCACGGTTTACCGCACCGTTAAACTGTTCGAGGACACCTCTATTCTGGAACGCCTCGAATTTGGCGACGGGCGCGCGCGCTACGAGGATGCGGACCGCGAACACCACGACCACCTGTTCGATATCCAGACCGGCGAGGTCATCGAATTTTACGACCCCGAAATAGAAGCCCTGCAAGAAAAAATCGCCGCCAGACTTGGCTATGCCCTGAAAGGGCACAAGCTGGAACTGTTTGGCAAACGCTTAGACAAGGAAACAAAATGAGCACCATCGTCGATATCACCGCCCGCGAAATTCTGGACAGCCGGGGCAACCCGACCATCGAGGTGGATGTCCTGCTGGAGGACGGCTCGCTGGGCCGTGCCGCGGTACCTTCGGGGGCGTCTACCGGCGCGCACGAAGCGGTAGAACTGCGCGACGGAGACATGTCGCGCTATGGTGGCAAGGGGGTGCTGAACGCGGTGGCGGCGGTTAACGGTGAAATTGCCGACGAATTGCTGGGGGCCGAAGCCGTGGATCAGGTCGGGATCGATGCCTATCTGTGCGAGCTGGACGGCACCCCCAACAAGGCCCGACTGGGCGCCAACGCCATTCTGGGCGTATCGCTGGCCGTGGCCAAGGCGGCGGCCGACTATCTGGGCATGCCGCTTTATCGCTATGTCGGGGGCACTTCGGCGCGCACTTTGCCGGTTCCGATGATGAACATCATCAACGGTGGCGAACATGCCGACAACCCGATCGACATTCAGGAATTCATGATCGTGCCGCTTGGGGCAGACAGCATCGCCAACGCGGTTCGCATGGGGGCCGAGGTTTTCCACACCTTGAAAAAGGAACTGTCATCGGCAGGGTATAACACCGGCATCGGCGACGAGGGCGGCTTTGCGCCGGCCCTGTCCAGCGCCCGCGACGCACTGGATTTTATCGTGAAATCGATTGAAAAGGCCGGATATACGCCGGGGCAGGACATCTGCATCGCGCTGGATTGCGCCGCGTCCGAATACTATCGCGACGGGGTTTACGACATGAAGGGCGAGGGCAAAAAGCTGACCTCCGAGGAAAACGCCGAGTTTATCGCGGCATTGATTGCCGACTATCCGATCATCTCGGTCGAAGACCCGATGGACGAGGACGACTGGCAGGGCTGGGCGCTGATCAACCGGAAAATCGGCGATTCTTGTCAACTGGTCGGCGATGACCTGTTTGTCACCAATACCGAACGGCTGGCGCGCGGCATCGAGGAAGGCTCGGCCAATTCGATTCTGATCAAGGTCAACCAGATCGGCACCCTGACCGAGACCCTGAACGCGGTCGATATGGCGCATCGCGCCCGCATGACCGCGGTGATGTCGCACCGCTCGGGCGAGACCGAGGATGCCACCATCGCCGATCTGGCCGTTGCCACCAATTGCGGGCAGATCAAAACCGGATCGCTGTCGCGCTCGGACCGGCTGGCCAAGTATAACCAGTTGATCCGCATCGAAGAGGAACTGGCCGAAACCGCCGTTTTTGCGGGGCGGTCAATCCTGCGCTAGCCCCGTTGCAAGGGCGTAGACCTAGGGCCAGCCCCTCTATCACCGCGGTAAAGGCCGAGGCGCGGTGCGCGGTGGCGCGGGAAAACAGGCGTTTCATGGCGGTTTCAACCTGATGCATCAGGCTGGAACCGCCGACAAAAATCAGGCTATCCACCTGATCGGCATCCAAACCGGCCATGGCAAGGGTTTCACCGGCGCAGGCAGTAATCCGGTCGGTCAGCCCCGACAGGGATTGCGCAAGCTGCGCCTGCGACAACGGCACCTTTAGACCGCGTTCCAGCACC
The DNA here is from genome assembly GCA_027069385.1 of Paracoccaceae bacterium. Taxonomy (GTDB): domain Bacteria; phylum Pseudomonadota; class Alphaproteobacteria; order Rhodobacterales; family Rhodobacteraceae; genus UBA3077. The sequence continues at coordinate 6,676 of JALXER010000289.1, read as the reverse complement.
TCCAGATCAATCGCCCCGCCCTGCCCGTCATTGGCGCTGATCTTGCCGCGCTCGACCGCAAAGGCGATATCGTGGCCCAACTCGTTTTCCAGCACCGACACCAGACGCGCCAGCTTGTGCGGTTCGGATGCATGCCGGTGCAGGTCAACCGCCTTTTGACGGGTGGTGGCGCTGTAAAGAAACGGGATCTTTTGCCAAGTGGCCAGATCGTGGAATAGCGCCTTGGGGGCATCCATGGTGCGGCTGCCAAAGGTCTCGCCAATCTGGCTGCCAAGGCCCAGCAGCGGCATCACATGGTCAATACCCAACTGCCGGTCAAAATCGGTGCCCCCGACCCGCACCCCGTGGCTGGTGATCACCTCGACCCCGCTGGCACGCGCGCGAAAAAGGGTGAAATCCGACGTCCCGCCGCCGATATCCACGATCAGCCCGATTTTGCCGGGCGACAGGTGGGCGTGGTTGGCCAGCGCCGCCGCCTCGGGTTCGGGCAGGAAACGCACCTGCTCAAACCCCGCAGCCCGATAGCACGCCTCAAGATCAACCCTCGCTTGCGCGTCCCGCACCGGATCATCGCTGTGAAAATGCACCGGACGCCCCGAAAGCACCGCATCAAAGCGCCGACCGGTGGTCTTTTCGGCCCGCTGTCTGACCTCGCGCAGAAACCGGCCGATGATGTCGGTAAAGTCGAGCCGCTCATTCAGCAACTGGCGCTTTTCATGCATCAGGGCAGTGCCCAGCACGCTTTTGAGCGCACGCATAAACCGGCCATACTCGCCATCGATCAGCGCGCGGTTGGCGACCGAGCCAAACAGGGTGGCGCGCTGGTCAAAATCAAAGAATACCGAAGTCGGCAGGATGGTGTTGCTGCCCTCGATACCCACAAGCCGCGGCTGGGCACCTTCCAGATAGCCGGCGGCCAAAATCGATGGCAAGCGTGTTGGGTTGCGATGTCATATGAACGGCCCTTTTGCGCAGAACCGACCGAGCTAAGCCAAAACAGACTCAAATGCAAGCAGAGGATCAGGCAGGCCCTGATCACAAAACCGATGCCATTTATGCTCTGCTTTGTCGAAGCAACCAAGGGTCGAAGGTTGTCGGATAAAGCAGAAAAAACGGTGCTCCGATTGACCCTACTAAACCGGTTTAGTAGGGTCAATTGAATATGATTTATCCTATTGTTATCACTTACTTTCTATAGATTTTTGCTTGGCAATAAAATCGGCCGGATCAGCCCTTTTCCTCGGACAGCAAAACGTTGCTTTCCACCTCGCCCACCCCGGGCAGGGTCATGATGCGCCGCCGCAGGATCCGCTCGAAATCGGCCAGATCGCGCGCCACTACTTTCAGGCGATAATCATAGACCCCCAGCACATGCTGCACCAGTTGCACCTCGGGAATCGCGCAGACCGCGCGCTCGAAATCTGCCAGCGAAACCCGCCCTTTGGCCGCCAGTTTCACCCCCAGATACACCACCACATCAAACCCGAGCTTGCCCCGATCCAGCACCACGCGCCGCCCGGTGATCACCCCCGCTTCTTCCAGCCGCCGGACCCGCCGCCACGCCGAGGGCTGCGACAGCCCCACCCGCTTGCCCAACGCCGCCGCGCTTAGCCCGCCATCGCTTTGCAGGGCGCGCAACACCGCGCGGTCTGTGTCATCAAGGTCGATCATAGCGGCAGCGCTCCGGTGTTCTTGATCTCGGAAATCAGCATCAGCGATTCCACATCGGCAATATGGGGCAGTTCCAGAATTTCATCGCGATAGATTTGCTGATAATGCGCAAGGTCGCGCGCCCGCACATCCATGCGGATATCCACCCGCCCCAGCAAGGTCTGGATCGCGGTTACCTCGGGAATTTTGCGCGCCGCATTGATAAAGGCGTCAAAGGCATTGCCCGCGGTTTTATCCAGCGTAACACGCAAAAACACCTCTACCGCCAACCCCAGAGCACGATGGTTAACCATCACCTGCCGCCCCCGGATCACCCCGGCGCGTTCCAGCTTTTCGACCCGCCGCGCACATGGCCCCGCCGACATGCCCGCCTGTCTGGCCAGATCGGCCATAGAGAGGCCGGCATCGTTTTGCAGCAGGCGTAAAAGCCTGCGGTCTACGTCATCTACTTGCATAGAATACCCACATAACGCTTGATTTTTGCATGAATTATCACATTCACCCCAAAAATCCACTGAAATAAATCACACCAACTGCATCCGGCCGACTATAGTCAGCGCAACCCCAACCGCTCAAAGGACAAACCCATGCGCGTATATTACGATCGCGATTGCGATATCAACCTGATCAAAGACATGAAAGTCGCCATTCTGGGCTATGGCTCGCAAGGCCATGCCCACGCGCTGAACCTGCGCGATTCCGGCGCCAAGAACGTCGTCGTAGCGCTGCGCGAAGGCTCGCCAAGCCGTGCCAAGGCCGAGGGCGAAGGCCTGAAAGTGATGGGCATTGCCGAGGCCGCCGCATGGTGTGACCTGATCATGTTCACCATGCCCGACGAATTGCAGGCCGAGACCTACAAAAAATATGTGCATGACAACCTGCGCGACGGCGCCGCCATGGCCTTTGCCCACGGCCTGAACATCCATTTCAACCTGATCGAGCCAAAACCGGGCGTGGACATCATCATGATGGCCCCCAAGGGTCCGGGTCACACGGTTCGCGGCGAATTCACCAAGGGCGGCGGCGTGCCCTGCCTTGTGGCCGTCGAGCAGGACGCCTCGGGCAAAGCCATGGAAATCGGCCTATCCTATTGCTCCGCCATCGGCGGCGGCCGTTCGGGCATCATCGAAACCACCTTCCGTCAGGAATGCGAAACCGACCTGTTTGGCGAACAGGCCGTGCTGTGCGGCGGCCTTGTAGAGCTGATCCGCATGGGCTTCGAAACGCTGGTCGAGGCGGGTTATGAGCCGGAAATGGCCTATTTCGAATGCCTGCACGAGGTCAAGCTGATCGTGGACCTGATCTATGAAGGCGGCATTGCCAACATGAACTACTCGATCTCCAACACCGCCGAGTATGGCGAGTATGTCTCTGGCCCGCGCGTGCTGCCTTATGACGAAACCAAGGCCCGGATGAAGGCCGTGCTGACCGATATTCAAAACGGCAAATTCGTGCGTGATTTCATGCTTGAAAATGCCGTCGGCCAGCCCAGCTTCAAGGCGACCCGCCGCAACAACGACGCGCACCAGATCGAACAGGTCGGCGAAACCCTGCGCGCCATGATGCCGTGGATTTCTGCCGGTAAGATGGTGGACAAAGAAAAGAACTAAGCTTCACACTTCCTGAAGTACTCGAATAACCTAACTGCGCGCCCCGCCATCGGGGCGCGTTTTTTATGCGGCGATCCATCATGCGCAACCCTTGCCTTTTTGCGCGCCGCTAACCTCGCCACACGCGCTGCCGTTGCAGTGCGGCGCGGGTGCGATATTGCCAAGCAATGCAACGCCCGACGCGCCGCATCAGGACTTTTGGCACGCCCCTGCATACCGGGTTTCAAATACATGCACCCAGCCCAAATTATAGCCATCCCGCATGCCGCCGCCGGTCTCTCCGAGTGCCTCCCACCCGGAATGGGTGAGCGTCACGCGGCAACCATTCGGCGTCATCTCGAAATCCACTTCGACCAAAGTATCCGCCGCCGCACCGCCGCCGGGATTCCAGGTCAGCGCCAAAGCCACGCCCGGTTCGAAGCGCTTGACTTCGCCCCATTCCAGGCGGTCTCCATCTGGCGTAACTTCGTAGATCGCACCGCCAAGACGGGGCTCGATAAACACATCTCTGGCCTCTTTTCCCTTTCCAGCCGAAACCGAATGCTTGTCCTTTGGCCACCAATCTGTGGTTTTTTCTACAAAAACGTCAAAGGCATGTTCGGCTGTGCAACTCACCTCAACCAACTTTACAACGGGCTCAATCATCTTTTTCCCTTTCGATTTCATCGGCAAAAGCCTGCAAAACATCCCCCCAAAGCCCGTCCAGATAGCGCTTGAGTGCCACCAGACCGTCTTTTTCGGCGTGGTAAATGTTGGATGCGCCTTTAGGTTTCACCCCCACCAGCCCCGCTTCCCGCAGTACTTTTAAATGCTGGGAAACCGCGGGGCGGCTCACATCTACGCCGCGCGCCAGCCCGCCAACGGGCTTAGGTCCGCGTACCAGCGCCTCATAAACCGCGCGGCGGGTCGGGTCGGCCAATGCGGCAAGTGATTCTTGGTAAGCCATGACTTACGGTAAGTCTTTACTTTCCATTAATCAAGCGTTTTCCCTTGATTTCCGCGGCCATAACACCGAATTATACAGCATGATTTCATAAGGGATGGTTTGATGCTCAAGAAAATGTTGATCCGCTGGTTTGCCGCGCTGGTTTTGGTGATGATCACCTATAACCCGACAAGCTTTAACTATGTCCAATGGGCAATGCACAATTTCGAGACCAACCTGTCGGTGGTCATTCTTTTGGGGCTGATTCTGTTTGTCGCCTATGCGGTATTTGTCCGTGCCACGTTGCATTCGATCGGCAAGGTCGGAATAATCATGATTGTGGCGGTCATCGCGGTGTTGCTTTGGGTATTGTATGACAAGGGGCTGCTGGACCCGGCCAACAGTACGGTCATGACATGGATCGGCCTGATCGCCCTGTCGGTCATTCTGGGCATTGGCCTAAGCTGGAGCATCATCCGGCGGCGGATCTCTGGCCAGCTCGATACGCTGGGCGGCGATGGCGACGCGCATCACGACGACGATGTCTGATCCCGAACTGGCGGGCCTGCGCGCGGGCCTGCCTGAACACCTGCGGGTCTTGCTGGCGGATTATCCGCAATCGGAATGGGCGCAGCACAGGCATTTTTCCGACCTGACCCGATACTGGCTGGAGCGCCACCAGATGTTTCGCAAGGCGCTGCTGACCTTGCAGGATGAAACAGCCTTTTTTCTGGACGGAGATCGCGCCGGGCCAAGTTTTGCCCGGCTGATTACCCATGTGGGCGGATTTCTGATTAACGAATTGCACGCCCATCATCATATCGAAGACGATCATTTTTTCCCGATCCTGTCCCGGCAGGACAGCCGCCTGACCAGCGGATTCGCCCTGCTCGAAAGCGACCACCAGCAGCTTGATCAGGCTTTGGCCAGTATTTCGGCGCAAGGGCAGGATATGGTGGCCAAGATCAACGCCAGGAACGAGGCCGCCCTGCAAGCCACCGACCGGTTGCTGAACGGGTTGAACCGGCTGTCGGACCTGCTCAACCGTCACCTGATTGACGAAGAAGAACTGATCGTGCCGATCATTCTGGCCTATAATCCCGATCTGGAATAACCCCGCCCCCCCCGAAGGGACTTGATGGAAAAAGTGCTGGTATCATCCTGCCTGCTGGGCAATCCGGTTCGCTATGACGGCCGGTCCAAGCTGTCGGGGAACGCCATTTTGGCGCGCTGGCATGAACAGGGTCGGCTGGTGCCGATATGCCCCGAAGTCGCTGCAGGCCTGCCCACGCCCCGCGCCCCCGCCGAAATTGCCAGCCGGTCAGGGCAAGGCAACCCGGGCGACGCGGTTTTAGCGGGGCATGCGGGGGTGATGGATCGTAACGGTGTCGATGTCACCGATGTTTTTCTAAACGCGGCGCGATTCACGGTTGCGCTGGCGAAGCGGCACGGCTGCCGCCACGCGGTCCTGACCGATGGTTCTCCGTCCTGCGGAAGCAGCTTTGTCTATGATGGATCTTTCAGCGGGGTAAAACTGGCCGGATCGGGCGTGACGGCCCGCGCACTTGTCGGTGCCGGGTTCACCGTGTGGCCCGAATCCGGCATTGCGGCGCTGGCCAGACGGATCGGTTGAAGTGGCCCCGCACCGGCACCGGTTGGCGGGGCAGGAAATGTCGGGCTATGGCGGCAAACCCAAACTATATGGCGCGCAACATTGATTTCCATTCGACAAGCCTTACCTAAAGCGCTAGAAGGCTGCTGATCCGCAGAAAGTTCCAAGCGAAAGACCTGATTATGGAAAATATCGTCCTGACCATCCACCTGATACTGGCCCTTGGCCTGATCGGGGTTGTGCTGTTGCAACGCTCCGAAGGTGGCGGGCTTGGCATGGGCGGTGGCGGCGGCGCGATTTCCGGCCGTGCTGCGGCAACGGCGCTTTCCAAGATGACATGGATCTTGGCGGCAGGGTTTCTAAGCACGTCTATTCTGCTGACCATTCTGGCGGCGTCCAATGCAAGCCAGTCTTCGGTGCTGAACGAACCGGGCGCACAGGTCGAGGCCCCCGCACCCGTCGAGGAAGACTCCGGCGGGCTGGTCGGGCTGGAAGGTACGATCGTACCGCCCTCACCCGATGACGCGCCCCTCGCACCGCCGCCCAGCGAATAAGCAGCGCTTCGATGGCGGGGTGCGCCCACATCCTGCCGCGCGTTTGCACAAGGGTAACTGCTCTGCAATTGACCAGCCACGGAAACGGCGTAGAAACGTAATACCACCCTTATCCCCAAAACTCCGGGCCGCTCCCGCCCGTCGTCGGCCGGTTCGCAAGCGAACCAACCTCCTCCCGTTGGGCCGGGCCCTCGTGCTTCGCACATCGGGCGGGGGCCTTGCCCCCTCTTGGCTGCGCCAATTCACCCCTGCAAGGGGATAGCGGCAAGGGTGCCGCCTATGGCGTTCTGCCCGAGCGAAGGCG
>JALXER010000288.1 GCA_027069385.1 Paracoccaceae bacterium | reverse complement strand
CGAAACGCCGCTTAGCGAGGAACGGTTCAACGAACTGGCCGCGCTCGAAGAATGGATCCTGACCATCACCTCGGGGGGCTTTGGCAAACGCTCCTCGGCCCACGAATACCGCGTGTCGGGCAGGGGCGGCCAGGGCATTGCCGCCGCCAATCTGGGGCGGCGCGGCGATACCATTATCGCCAGCTTTCCGGTGCAGGATGACGACCAGATCATGCTCGCCACCAACTCGGGCCAAAGCATCCGCTGTCCGGTATCGGGCATCTCGCGGCAGGGCCGCGGCTCTTCGGGGGTCACCGTATTCAAAACCGCCAAAGATGAAACCGTGGTATCGGTTGCATGGATTGCCGATCAGGGAGAGGGAGAAGAAGAACAGCCCACCGAATAACCACTTCACCTTTCTTCTTTTCCTAGGGGGGTGGACCCATTAATCCCGGGGGTGAATGGCGCTTGCGCCAGAGGGGGCTTGCCCCCTGCCGAGGCGAAGCCGAGGCCCGGCCCAACGGGAGGAGGCGTATTGCGCAAGCAATGCGCCGACGACGGGCGGGAGCACTCCGGTCACCCTGCGCACCCGAAGACGGGGCACTCCCGCACTCCAGCCGCGTTTGCTTGCGCAAACACGGCTTCCGTTTGGGCCGGGCCTCGGCTTCGCCTCGGCGGGATTGGCCCACAGGTTTGTCACAGACCCGCCCGGGCGGTCCCGTTTGAAAAACGGCGATTTGGTGTAATCTGGCCACATATGTCACGCATAAAGGGGTTACAGCATGAAAAAACAACTATTTTCCGCAATCCTTGCTTCTGTTTGTGCTACAGCCGCCAGCGCTGGTATGACCTTTCAACAGGGCTCGGTTGAATTCGGCTATTCTCCGGGTGCGCTGGGAACTTCTGCCGATGTTTTTTCACTGGAGGGCCAGTTCCTCTATCAAACCGGATCAATCGGGTTGCAGTTTGACGCAAAGGCAGCCGTATTAACCGATTACAGCAGTTCCTTGAATGAATACCTGATCGGAATTCACGCCTACAAGCCCTTCGCCAACGGGGTAAAACTCGGCGGTTACGGGGCCTATAGTTTACTGACGTCCAGCGGCGGTGGCGGCAGTGTCAGCATTCTGGATACAAGGGGCGAAGGTATTTTCCAGCTGGGAGGGGCCGTGGATCTGGAGGCCTCGGTCGGAGCGTTGACATTTTTTGATTCGGGGAGTTCGTCGGCGTCTCTGGGCATTGCCAATCGGGATATCTTTTATGCCATTTCTCCTTCGTTCGAGGTCAGCGCAGGCTCTCTGATTGCCTTTAGCAGTTCAGGAACAACCTCGACCTATCGGGTCGGGGCCAGCTACGAACTGGCGAATATGCCCGTAACCCTTGGCCTGACCTACGGATTTGACGGCAGCGGAAACGACAGCCTGGGCTTGACCGCATCCTATGCTTTTGGCGGCCCTGCGAGCGAACGGCAGTTTCGTGGCCATGGCTACCCGCTTAATCTGGGCGGCTAGCCGGATTGAAACACCGCGCGCCCTTTTCATTTCGCGGCGCGTGGCTTAGATCAGCCCCATGACTGATCCTATACACATTATCGGCGGCGGCATGGCCGGCTCCGAAGCAGCGTGGCAGGTGGCACAGGCCGGCCTGCCCGCTGTGCTGCATGAAATGCGCCCGCAGGTCGGCACCTTTGCCCACCAGACCGGCGATTTTGCCGAACTGGTCTGCTCCAATTCTTTCCGCTCGGATGACGACGAGGCCAACGCCGTAGGCCTGCTGCACTGGGAAATGCGCCAAGCAGACGGGCTGATCATCGAAATGGCCGATGCGCACGCCCTGCCCGCTGGCGGCGCCTTGGCCGTAGACCGGCACGCCTTTTCGGCAGCGGTCACCGAGCGCCTGCGTAGCCACCCCAATATCAGCTTTGAAACCGGCGAGATCACCGCCCTGCCCGACTGGCCCAACACCATTATTGCCACCGGCCCGCTGACCACCTCGGCGCTGGCTGAATCGCTGCGCGCCGCCAGCGGTACCGACGGCTTGGCGTTTTTTGACGCCATCGCCCCGATTGTCTATGCCCACAGCGTGGACATGGGCAAGGCGTGGTTCCAGTCGCGTTATGACAAAGGCGAGACCGAGGCCGACCGCACCGCCTACCTCAATTGCCCGATGGACGAGGCGCAGTATAACGCCTTTATCGACGCGCTGATTGCCGCCGAAAAGACCGAGTTCAAGGACTGGGAAAAGGACACCCCCTATTTCGACGGCTGCCTGCCGATCGAAGTCATGGCCGCGCGTGGTCGTGACACCCTGCGCTTTGGCCCGATGAAGCCCGTCGGCCTGACCAACCCGCATGCGCCCGACGTAAAAGCACACGCCGTTGTGCAGTTGCGCCGTGACAACGCGCTGGGAACGCTGTTCAACATCGTCGGGTTTCAGACCAAGATGAAATACGGCGCGCAGACCGAAGTTTTGCGGATGATCCCGGGGCTTGAGGGCGCGGAGTTTGCGCGGCTCGGGGGGATACATCGCAACACCTTTATCAACTCGCCGCTATTGCTGAATGCGCAGATGCAGTTGAAATCGCACCCGAATATCCGCATGGCAGGGCAGATTACCGGTGTCGAGGGCTATGTCGAAAGCACCGCCATGGGCCTGCTTGCGGGCCGTATGGCCGTGGCACAAGCGCGGGGGAAAAGGGTTCTCCCGCCGCCCGACACAACCGCCATGGGCGCGCTGATCACCCATATTACCGGCGGGGCCGACGCCAGGACCTTTCAGCCGATGAACGTCAATTTCGGCCTGTTCCCCGAGGTCGATGCCAAGAAAGGCCGCCGCAATCGCAAGACCCGTTACAAGGCCTATACCGACCGCGCCAAGGCGGATTTCGCCGCATGGCTTTGCCCGAACGATGTGGACTGAGCGCTTCGCCCCCTCTCCCACCGGCCCGCTGCATCTGGGCCACGCCTATAGCGCGCTTTTGGCGTGGGACAGGGCGCAGGCGAATGGCGGCGAATTGCTGCTGCGCATCGAGGATATAGACCAGTCCCGCGCCCGCCCCGCGTGGGAGGCGCAGATATATGCGGATTTGGCATGGCTCGGGCTTCGTTGGCCAAAGCCTGTGCTACGGCAATCCGAACGGCAGGACATCTATCGAAAAGCGCTCGCGGGCCTGTGGCATCGTGGCCTGCTCTATCCTTGCACCTGCACCCGCCGCGATATTGCCGAGGCTGCAAATGCGCCCCAGGAAGGCGCCCCCCTGCTAGGCCCCGACGGCCTGATCTACCCCGGCACCTGCCGTACAAAACCCGTTGGAAACATGCCGGACACGGCGCTTCGCCTCAACCTGCGCGCGGCAACGCATGGCGCGACCTTCCACTTCGACGAAACCGGATTCAACGCCGGACGTATCGAATTCACCGCAGAAGAAGCCATCGAAACCATCGGCGATATCGTGCTGGCGCGTCGCGATATGGGTACGTCCTACCACCTCTCCGTTGTGCTGGACGATGCTTTCCAAGGCGTCACCCATGTTACCCGCGGGCAAGACCTGTTCGAGGCCACCAAAATCCACGTCATCCTGCAAAAGCTGCTCGGCCTGCCCACGCCCGTTTACCACCACCACAAGCTGATCCGCGACGAGGCGGGCAAACGCCTTGCCAAACGGGATGACGCCCGCGCCATCGCCAAATACCGCGCCGAAGGAGCAACCCCCGCCGATATCCGCAAGATGGTCGGCCTTTAGGGCTGGGATCTGCACTTTCATAACGGAATTTATCTTTTCTCTGCCTGACAGTTGGAATAATCGACGAAGCAGAGAAAGGTTTGGTGAGTCCTCTGCCGCCCACACAGACCAATGGTGCCGGTGCAACCCGCCATTCGAGCGCCACTTATGATCCTGAATACAAGTGACACCCCCGTTTTAGTCTTTAACCGGCAAGTCCATCGGTACTTTGGCGAACATTTTTGAAGCGCTATTTAAACAGGAATTGCATTGACAACAGCAGACCTTTCGCACAGGGGGGGCGTTTTGAAACAAGTTTCAAAACGCGTTGCGACACCATGGCCTCACTTCGTTCGGCAGGTAGGG
>JALXER010000287.1 GCA_027069385.1 Paracoccaceae bacterium | reverse complement strand
CGCGGGTCGGGGTGGTGCCGCGTGGCGGGGGCACCGGGCTGGTGGGCGGGCAGGTTATGGATTCTGGTCCGGTGCCGGTGATCCTGTCGCTGGAACGCATGACCGCCATTCAGGATATTTCGCCGCAAAACAACACCATGACGGTCGAGGCTGGTGCCATTCTGGAAACCGTCCAGAATGCGGCACAAGATGCCGACCGCCTGTTTCCGCTTACCCTTGCCGCGCAGGGCTCGTGCCGGATTGGCGGCAATCTGGCTACCAATGCGGGCGGGGTCAACGTGTTGCGCTATGGCAATGCCAGGGCGCTGTGTCTGGGGATAGAGGCGGTGCTGGCCGACGGCACCATAATCAGCGATCTGACCCAGTTGCGCAAAGACAATACCGGCTATGACCTGCGGGATCTGATGATCGGCTCCGAAGGGAGCCTGGGCGTAATTACCCGCGCCGTGCTGCGCCTGTTTGCCCGCCCGACCCATTTCGAAACCGCCTTTCTGGCGGTGCAATCGCCCCAGGCCGCGCTGGATGTGCTGACGGCGCTGAACGGCCCGCTTGGGGGCGATATTTCGGCCTTTGAGCTGATCCACCGCACCGGTCCGGATTTCATGGACGAAACCGGCATTTCCTTTACCCCGCCCTTTGCGGATCGCCCTGACTGGATGGTGCTGATCGATTGCGGGGCGGGCACGCCATTGCGCGCGCGCTTTGAATCGGCCCTGATGGACGTGATGGAATCGGGGCTGGTGCAAGATGCGGTACTGGCGCAAAACGCCGCCCAGCGCGCGGCCTTTTGGCAATTGCGCGAACGCATCCCCGAGGCCAACAAGGCGGTCGGCTCGATCTCTTCGCACGATATTTCGGTGCCGGTGGCCGATGTGCCCGCCTTTATCCGCCGGGCGCGCGCGCTGGTGGACCCGTCTCTGCGGATCAACTGTTTTGGCCATCTTGGCGATGGCAACCTGCATTACAACGTGTTTCCCCCCGCTGGGCGCAGCCGTGATGCCTATGCCGGCCAGCGCGCCGCCATTGCGCGGGCGATCTATGACCTGCTTGCCGAAATGGGCGGGAGCTTTAGCGCGGAACATGGCGTCGGCCGCCTGAAAACCGGTGATCTGGCGCGCTATGCCGACCCCGGACGGCTGGCAACGATGCGCGCCATAAAAACCGCACTGGACCCGAACGGGATTATGAACCCCGGGGCTGTGCTCGCTACCTGACCGGAACCGCCCCGCCTCGGGCCGCCGGTCTCTGCGGGGAGCCGCAAGCGGCCCCCCTTATCAACCGGGCATGGGGGCAAGCCCCATGCGGGGGATTTCATCCCCCCTTGCCCGTTAACGGGCAATTCCCCCCGAGAGTTTTAATGGAAGAATGAAGTCACAAGCTGTTGGCGGCAGCTATTCCGGCGGCACGGCCGGTCGCAAGGCAGGCGGTCAGCAGATAGCCGCCGGTCGGGGCCTCCCAATCCAGCATTTCACCGGCGCAAAACACGCCAGGCAGGATCATCAGGCTATCCGTCACCCGCACCCCTCCGGCGGTCGAGATTGCCTCGTCCAGCGGGCGTGGCCCGATCAGGGGCATGGGCAGCGATTTCAGCACGGATGCCAGAGCTGAAGGCTCGGTAATATCGCGCGCCAACTCGTTGACCAGCGCGGCCTTTACCCCGCTCAGGCCAATGGTCTTGCGCAGAAAATTGGCACGGCTGGCCTTGCCCTGCGGGGCCGCAAGCCGCCGCGCCAGATCATCAATGCTCCGGTCTGGAAACAGGTCCACCAGCAGCTTGCCCCCGTCGCGAAGCGGTCGGGACAGGGCATAGACCGCGCTGCCCTCTATCCCGGTCTTTGACAGCACAAATTCGCCGTAAACCGAATGATCGCCCACCGTCAGGCGGGCCGGTTTGACCGGAGCGCCAAAATGGCGGGCCATATGGGCGGACCATGCCACGTTAAATCCCATATTGGCCGGTTGAAACGGGGCAATATCCACACCCTGTGCCGCGAGTATGTCGGCCCATGCGCCATCCGAGCCAAGACGCCGCCAGCTTGCCCCGCCCAGCGCCAGCACCGTGGCGCGCGGCTTGATCTGTTGTTGCCCTTGGGGCGTGTCAAACTGCGTCGCACCGTCTTTCCAGCCCAGCCAGCGCCAGCGGTTGCGAAACTGCACCCCCTTTCCGGCCAGCCGGACCAGCCATGCGCGCAGCAGCGGCGAGGCCTTCATCCCGACCGGAAACACCCGCCCAGAAGATCCGGTAAAGACCGCTTGCCCAAGCCCATTTGCCCAGACCTGCACCTCGAACGGGCCAAATTCGCGCAAGACAGGCCTAAGCCACGGGGCGTCATAGGCGTTAAGGAAATCCGGCAGCGGTTCGTCCTTGGTCAGGTTCAGCCCCGACTTTCCGGCCATCAGCAACTTGCGCCCCATAGAGGGCATCGCATCTGCCACCAGCACGCCATGCCCGCGATCGGCGAGCATCTCGGCAGCCATCAGACCGGCCGGCCCACCGCCAATAACCAGCGCGTCAGGCATGGCTGCAAACATCGCTTGTGCCTGCTTTGGTAAAAACGCGGCCATGTCGCCCATTAGGCCAAAAGGGGTTCATCATTTGCGGTTCCCGAGGTTGCCAAACCCCGATACTGCCCCAAAAATCAGGGCAGTGCATCAACGAATTCGTACATTCCCACGGCTTCGTTCATGGCCACCAGCACGGCTTCGGTTTCATTGGCGATGATCCGGCGCTGTTCATCGGTGATCGGCCCGCCAGCCAGCACCTGGGTAATGACGGCGTTCGGCGCGGCCCAGAGTGCCTGTACTTCCTCTAACTGGGCGCGAATTTCATCATTCGGCGCCTTGACCACCACACCGGCATAGCCGTCGATCAGGGATTGCAAGGTGACGTTGAAATAGGTCTGGGTTTGCGCCAGAGATTCCCGGTTTGCGTCCGGGTTGATCCCGGCATCGATCAGGCAGAATTCCTTGGCCATTTTCTGGGTAAACATGCGTTGCCGACCGGCCAGATCAATGGTGATCGCCAGAATAAGCGGCAGTTCCTCGATACTGTCACCATAGGCGCGCGCGGTAATCCCCACCGCACGGTTCATGGTGCGCAGCAGCACCAACCCGTCACGATCGAGCGTTTCAAGCCCGGCATTGTCAAGCGGTTGCCCCTCGATCACCGGCGATACCAGCTCGGAAAAGGCGTTCCAGTCGGTGTCTACCTCTGCCAGTGCCAGAATCACCGGCGGGTGGACCTCTACCCCAAGGCCAAGCGAGGCATCGCCCAGACGCAACGCGTCGTGGGTCGAGGCGAAAAGATTGAACGCACTGTCCAGCATGGCCTGATGGGTATCGGCCTCTACCCCGGTCTGGATAAAACACGCGGCCTTGCTTATGCGTTGCGATAACATGCGTTGCCGACCGGCCAGATTGACCCGTCGCTTGGCCTCGTCAGCCGCATCGGTCTGGGCAAGAACCGGGGTGATGGCAGAAACCATACTGGACAGAACCAGTGCGATAATGGCAACGGGACGGGCGATATTGGGTAGGCGCATTTTGTATCCTCTGAAGAAAAAAGAATTGAAATACCGGATACTCAAACACAAATCGCAAACAATACCGCCAGTTGATTTGCGAGGCGCGAGTATTGTGCCATATTGCAAAAGGAGCTGCAATGACAGAAATCAAGGAAGAACGATAATTATTGTAAAAACGACGTGGTATGTAAATTAATTTTCTAAAAAAATGTAAAAATACGATATATTGATCTGGAAAGCAGGTCATAAAAAGCTGGATTTCCAGCAAATTTCCAAATATGATTATCAGGGCTTTGAAAGTCCAAGATTCTACTTTAAGTCGAAGCACAGAGTCCATGATTCCATGGTGCGATTAATAACGCGGCAATCGGGAATTTGCAAAGCGAATTTGAATAACAGGTTAGGTTTACCATCAGATCGTAGCGCTCCCGGGTAATCCCCCCATTTTTGATGGGGTCCGCTTGTAGAATTACGCGGCTTGTTTCAGTTTCATGGCGGGGGTGATCCCGCCGATGGCCATGTTGGGCCGGTCATTGTTGTATGTCCAGAGCCAT
>JALXER010000286.1 GCA_027069385.1 Paracoccaceae bacterium | reverse complement strand
CGCGTCGATCTCCCGAACCAGATGACCCTTGCCCAACCCACCGATTGCTGGGTTGCAAGACATCTCACCAATTTTAGAAAAACTATGCGTAATCAGCGCTGTAGAAACCCCCATCCGCGCCGAAGCATGCGCGGCCTCGACCCCCGCATGTCCACCGCCGATCACAATTACCGCATAGTGTTTCACGTGAAACAATCCCTATTTTCCGATACAAAAGCTGGAGAAAATCTCCCCCAGCACATCCTCAATATCCACCTTTCCAATCAAACTATCAAGCTCGGCAACAGCACCACGATTTTCCTCCGCGATCAATTCGAATATATCGTCTCCTGAGGTTACCAACAACTCCGCCTCGTCAAGCCGGACCAGCGCCCGCCGAAGCGCATTGCTTTGCCGTTCACGAATCACTGTGCTTGCACCCGAAACGCGCCCCTCCAGCGTTTCCGAAATTCTGCACAACAGGCTGTCAATGCCGAGCCCCGTCAACCCCGATACCGCGTTTTCCATATCTGGTTCAAGATCGCCCTTAGCGCGCAACACAATATCCCCCGGTTTCTGCGCCACCCCAAGGCTTGAAAGTTCAGCCATGTTTTGCACCAGAAACAGCCTAAGATCCGCATTCATCGCCCGCATCACTGCCCGTTCAACGCCCATCACCTCGATCGAGTCACCACCTTGCCTGATCCCCGCCAAATCCAGAAAAACAACCGAAAATCCCCCCACTTCCATACGAACCTCGATCACGTCGCGTGTGGTACCTTCGATCTCCGACGTGATCGCCGCATCCCGCCCCGCCAAGGCGTTCAACAATGTCGACTTACCCACATTCGGCTTGCCAACAATTGCCACCTCGAACCCGTCCCGAACCTGCCTTGCTGCCTTGCCACCCTCGATTTCCCGCGCTATTTCCAATCGTGTAGACTCGATAAGCTTTTGAATTTCCGGCATTAAATCCAAAGGTATATCTTCTTCCGAAAAATCAATATAAGCCTCGGTAAGTGCCATGGCCCGCAGCAGCCACCCCCGCCATCGCTCGGCTTTGCGACTCAACTCCCCTTGCATCACCTGCAAGGCCTGTACCCGCTGCGCTTCGGTCTCTGCGGCCAGCAAATCTGCCAAACCCTCGACCTGCGGCAAATCCATACGCCCGTTTTCCAGCGCCCGACGGGTAAACTCGCCCGCCTCGGCCATACGCAATCCCGGGATCACGCGCAAAGCCGCCAGCACCGCATTCACCACCGCCGGTCCACCATGTAGATGCAACTCAACCACCGGCTCTCCGGTAAAGCTGGAATCCGCTTCAAACACCAGAACAAGCGCCTGATCCAGTGCTTGGCCGTCCGGATCCCGCAAGGTTCTTAGCGCCGCTACCCGCGCCACCGGCAGCTTTCCAGCCAAATCCCTACCCGCATTCCACGCCTTCGGGCCCGAGATCCGCACAATCGCAACACCTGCCCGACCCCGCGCCGAAGCCAAGGCAAATATCGTTTCTTCATGCGCCATTTATCCACCCAAACCTAACAATAACAATATGTTAGGTATTCATAGAATCAAAGAACTCGGCGTTGGTTTTGGTCTGTTTCAGCTTGCTTAACAAAAATTCGATGGCATCCGTTGTGCCCATGGGATTCAAAATCCGCCGCAATACAAAGGTCTTGGTCAGATCGCCCTTGTCCACCAGCAGGTCTTCTTTGCGGGTGCCCGATTTCAAAATATCGATGGCCGGATAAACCCGTTTATCCGCAACCTTGCGATCCAGCACGATTTCCGAGTTACCGGTCCCTTTGAATTCCTCGAAAATAACCTCGTCCATCCGGCTGCCAGTATCAATCAGCGCCGTCGCGATAATGGTCAGTGACCCGCCTTCCTCGATCTTGCGCGCCGCCCCGAAAAACCGTTTTGGCCGTTGCAAGGCATTGGCGTCTACCCCGCCGGTCAGCACCTTGCCCGACGAAGGCACGACCGTGTTGAACGCCCGGCCCAGACGGGTAATCGAATCCAGCAAAATCACCACATCGCGTTTCTGCTCTACCAGCCGTTTTGCCTTTTCAATCACCATTTCGGCCACCGCAACATGCCGCGTCGCCGGTTCGTCAAAGGTCGAGGAAACCACCTCGCCCTTCACCGAGCGCTGCATATCCGTCACCTCTTCCGGCCGTTCGTCAACCAACAATACAATCAAAAAACACTCGGGGTGATTATGCTCGATAGAGTGCGCAATATTCTGCAAAATCATGGTCTTACCGGTTCTTGGCGGCGCCACGATCAAACAACGTTGCCCCTTGCCAATCGGTGCCACCAGGTCAATCACCCGCGCGGTTTTATCCTTGATGGTCGGGTCCTCGATCTCCAGTTTGAACCGCTCATCAGGATAAAGCGGGGTCAGATTATCAAAGTGGATCTTGTGCTTGGCGTCTTCGGGACTCTGGAAATTGATCTGCGTCACCGAAACCAGACCAAAGTATTTCTCGCCGTCTTTGGGTGCCGAAATCACCCCGTCCACCGTATCACCGGTGCGCAGGCTGTGCTTTCTGATCATCACCGGCGACACATAAATATCATCCGGCCCCGACAGATAATTCGCCCCCGGCGAGCGCAAAAACCCGAATCCGTCCTGAAGCACCTCCAACACGCCATCACCCGAAATCTCTACCCCGTCCTCGGCCATTTCCTTGAGGATAGAGAACATCATATCGCCTTTACGCATCGTCGTTGCGTTCTCGATTTCCAGTTCTTCAGCCATGTGCAGCAAGTCAGACGGTGATTTGGCCTTTAACTCGGCCAAGGACAATTGTTCGATTTGAGACAAATCTTGCATAAGGTACATCCATTCGGGCAAAGCCCGTTATCAATTTAGAAGGTGCGTAATCGGGCCAGAACAGCCACCGCGACGTTGTTAAACGTGATTCTGGCGAATTTGTCAAATGAACCTTTAGAAAGGTTTAACAATCACCATGATAACAATCACCAGCATCAGCAAGGTCGGGATCTCGTTCGCCATTCTATAGGTCCGCCCCGATCGGGTGTTCTCGTCCCGAAAAAACTCTCGCCTGCGCGTCGATAGCCACCCGTGAAAGGCGCTCATCAGCGTAACCATGGTTGCCTTGACCCATGGCCAATACTCGCTCCAATCGATCACACCGGGGGTAAAAACCAGCAACAGGCCAAAAATCCAGGTGCTGATCATCGCCGGATTGATGATATAGCGCATCAATTTATGCTCCATCACCTTGAAGGTTTCCGAAAGCTCCGAACCCGGCTTGGCCCGCTCTGCATGGTAAACAAACAGGCGCGGCAGATAGAACATACCGGCCATCCAGCTGATTACCGAAATAACGTGTATGGATTTAGTCCATAAATACCAATCACTTAATAGGTCCAGCATAGGCTTACCCTCGAATTACGCTCAACATCTTTTCCACATTTTCCGGCTTGCCCTGCGGCGTGATTCCGTGACCAAGATTAAAGATAAACGGCCCCTCGCCCAGAATATCCACCAAGCGACGTGTTTCGTTCTCCAGCGCATCCCCGCCGGTAATCAGGTGCATCGGGTCAAGGTTGCCTTGCACGGCCAGCTTTGGCTGCAACACATCCCTTGCCCAGCCCGCCGGCACCGAGCTGTCCAGCGCCAGCCCGTCAAAGCACCCCGCATCGGCAAACTGCACATAACCACCCCCTGCTCCGCGCGGAAACCCGATAACCGGCAAACCCGGAAAGCGTCGCTTCAACTCGGTGGCAATGGTCACGGCGGGTTTCAGCGCGTATTTCTCGAAATACGACCCCGACAAGGTGCCCGCCCAGCTGTCAAACAGTTTGATCACCTCGGCCCCCGCCTGAACCTGCCGCGCCAGATATTCAATCGTTGCCTCGGTTACCTTGTCGATCAACCGAGAAAACGCAACTTCATCACCAAACATCATCTGCCGCGCCACCGCCTGATCCGGGCTGCCGCGACCGGCAACCATATAGGTCGCCACGGTCCACGGCGCACCGGCAAAGCCGATCAACGTGGTTTCCTTGGGCAGTTCAGCCGCCAGACGTTTTACCGTCTCATAGACCGGTGCCAGCGTATCATGAATTGCCTCGGCCGGTTTCAGCGCTTCGATGGCTTGCAAATCGCTTACCGGTTCCAGCCGCGGCCCTTCGCCCTCGGCAAACCACAGCTTCATACCCATTGCCTGGGGAACCAGCAAAATATCGGCAAACAGGATTGCCGCATCAAACCCGAACCGGCGTATCGGCTGCAAGGTTACCTCGGTGGCGAAATCAGGATTATAGCACAGGTCAAGAAACCCACCCGCATTCTTGCGTACTTCGCGGTATTCGGGCAAATACCGCCCCGCTTGGCGCATCATCCATACCGGAGGCGTCTTCTCGGTATTTCCTGCAAGAACATTCAGCAGTTTTTTGGGATTTCCCATAATTTTTCTCCCCACTTAATAAATAAATATATTTAAAAAGTAGTTGTTGTTTTAGGTCAGGGTGAATGACGGGGATTACCGGGTTTCGAAAATCATACATGATTTTTCCACATTTGCGCCCCGAGGAATCCCCGAATACATCCGTTATTTCAAAGGCGGTTTTTTCATGAAACCGGCTTATCCACAACCGCAAAGATTCAACCGGTTCATTTGGTCACACAGGATAACCCGATGAACGGAATCCGGGTTTACTTGAACGCGGCCCATATTCTAAACTGGTATGTGGATAATGCTGATCTTTCCACATGTTATCCCCAACCCGATCGGGACAGAATATGCAGCCGATTTTACTTGCTACCGGATCAAAAACCCGCATCAAAATGCTGACAGATGCCGGTGTGTCCGTCGAAGCCCACGCCGCAACTATCGATGAACAGGCCATAAAGGCAACCCTGACTGCGCAGGGGGTTTCACCGGCAGACATTGCAAAGGAACTGGCATTTTCCAAGGCAAGGCAGCTTTCTCACCGGTTCGCGGACCGCATTATCCTTGGTGCCGATCAGGTGCTGGTGCATAATGGCCGGATTCTTAGCAAGGCAACCTCTCGGCAAGAGATTCGTAAGCAACTGTTATCATTGCGCGATTCTACTCACCAACTGATTTCCTCGGCGGTGGTCGTTGAAAACGGGGTCAGCATATGGGCCCATACATCCAGCGCGGAACTGACCATGCGCGCCTTTTCCGACCGCTTTCTGACCGAGTATCTGGACCGCAACGATGGCGACCTGTTTACCACAGTTGGCGGATATAAACTCGAATCCAGCGGCGCACAGTTGTTTTTGTCGGTCAAAGGGGACTATTTTACCGTATTGGGCTTGCCCCTGTTAGCGCTTTTGGAATTCTTACGTCAACGCGGATTTTGTTTGACATGACTGATACAGCACCCCCCTTGGCCGGCGTGATCGGCTTTCCGATCGGGCATAGCCGCTCGCCGGTTCTGCATGGATACTGGTTGAAACGATACGAAATTGGCGGGTTTTATGTGCCTATCTCGCTTGCACCGGCGGATTTTACCGACGGGATTCGCGGGTTGCAAAAACTGGGTTTCAAGGGGGTTAACGTTACCATTCCGCACAAGGTTTCGGCGTTGAATATTGCCGATACGGTCTCGGACAGGGCCGCGCTGATCGGCGCTGTCAACACCCTGACCTTTCGGGCGGATGGGACGATTCATGGTGATAATACAGACGGTTACGGCTTTATCGAAAATATGCGCCAGTATGCGCCTGACTGGAACGCGGGGTCGGGACCGGCGCTGGTGATTGGCGCGGGCGGCGCGGCGCGGGCGGTTGTTTCCGCGTTGTTGAATGCCGGTGTACCCGAGCTTCGCCTGACCAACCGCACCCGCCAGCGTGCCGATCTGCTGGCCGAGCATTTCGGGGCCAGGGTTCAGGTGGTTGACTGGAATCGTGCCTCGGATGCGGTGGACGGGGTCATGACCATCGTCAACACCACCTCTTTAGGGATGGAGGGCCAGCCGGAACTGCATATGAACCTTGATGCGGCGCCCGGTGATGCTACCGTTTGCGATATCGTCTACACGCCACTACACACCCCGTTTCTGGCCATGGCGCAAGAACGCGGGCTTTGCTGTGTCGATGGGCTGGGCATGCTGCTGCATCAGGGCGTGCCGGGCTTTGAAACGTGGTTTGGCCCACGTCCCGAGGTTGATGACGGCTTGCGTCAGGCCGTTTTGTCCGCATGAGCTATCTGCTCGGGCTGACCGGTTCCATGGGAATGGGAAAATCGACCACGGCGGGGTTTTTTACTGATGCGGGTGTGCCGGTATGGGATGCGGATGCGGTGGTGCACGGGTTATACGCCAAAGGCGGCGCGGCGGTGGCCCTGATCAAGGCACTGGCCCCCGATGCGATAACCGACGGGGCGGTTGACCGCCAAAAACTGCGTCAGGCCATTGCGGCAGATCGGGACCTGCTGGCCCAAATCGAATCCGCCATTCACCCGTTGCTGGCCGATAACCGTGCGGAATTTATCAGGGAAAATGATGGCAACCCTTTGTTATTATTCGACATACCGCTTTTGTTCGAAACCGATGCCCGGCAATGGCTTGACGGGGTTCTGGTGGTGACGGCCCCGCCCGAAACCCAGATGGAACGGCTTGTTGCGCGCAACACCATGACCCGCGAGCAGATCGCCGCCATCCTTGCCCGTCAGCTTCCCGATGCGCAAAAACGGGCGCAGGCGGATTTTATTATCGATACCTCGCGCGGGATTGATGCGGCGCGGCAGGATGTGCTTGCATTGATCAATCGACTGGGCCAAAACTAGGCCATGCGCGAAATTGTTCTTGATACCGAAACCACCGGCCTTGACCCGACAACCGGCGACCGGATCGTAGAGATCGGCGCGGTAGAGCTGCTCAACCACATGCCCACCGGCCAGACCTATCACCAGTATATCAACCCGCAACGCGACATGCCCCAGGGGGCGTTCGCCGTACACGGGCTTAGCGCCGAATTTCTGTCGGATAAACCGGTATTTCGCGATATCGCGCAGGATTTTCTGGATTTCATCAAGGGCGATCCGCTGGTGATCCATAACGCCGCTTTTGACATGAAATTCCTGAATGCCGAGCTGTCATGGATCGATTTTCCGACCCTGCCGATGGCGCAGGCGCTCGATACGCTGGAAATCGCCCGTACCAAATACCCCGGAGCCAAAAATTCGCTCGATGCGCTGTGCCGGCGGTTTTCGATCGACAATTCATCGCGTACCCTGCACGGCGCGTTGCTCGATTCCGAAATTCTGGCCGAGGTGTATCTGGAACTGATCGGCGGTCGCCAGCCGGATTTTTCGCTGTCGGTGGTGGCGGGATCGGATATCGCGGGTGGCGGAGCCGATTTTACCCCGCCAGCGCGCGAACGCCCGTTGCCGCCCCGCTTGAGCGAGGCGGAAATCGCCGCCCATCTGGCTTTTCTCAAGACATTGGACGGCGAGTCGATCTGGTGATCTAGTTTTTGGGCGCTGCTGCGGCCTCGGCCTGCGCGCGACGCGCCAGTTCCTGCCGGTATAGCTGCAAAAAGTCGATGGTATCCAGATTAAGCGGCGGAAAGCCTCCGTCATGGGTTACATCGCTGACAATGCGGCGCAGATACGGGAAGATCTGGCGCGGGCACTCGATCAGCAAAAAGGCATGCAACTGCTGTTCGCCAACGTTTTCCACATTGAACAGGCCGCCATATTCGATTTCAAGGATAAAGATTTTTTCCTCTTCGGCGGTGGCGGTCACTTGCAGCTTGATGATCACCTCGTAACGGGTGCCCTCTTTTTTCTTGGCGTCAAGGCCGACCTGCACGTTGAACTGCGGCGCGGTCTTCGGGGTTTTCCCGTGCTGCGCGGCCAGATTTTCGAACGACATATCGCGCACATATTGGGATAGCACGTTCAGTTTCGGCTGCGGCGGGATCTCGGTGTTGGTTGCGGGTTTGGCTTCGTCTGCCATCAGATTAATCCTTGTTTAATGAATTCCGTCTATGCGCATAGCATCATACGGGCCGGGTCACAACATCAAGGGCGCTTGGTCCAGTCGGAATTTCCCGGCGTTTCGTCGTCGAGCACCTCGAATTCCCCGTCAATAACACCGTTATCGGCGGGGGCGCTGCGGGTATTGGCGGCGCTGGCATAGAATTGCATCCTGGCGCGGCTGGCCAAAGCCTTGATTACCAACGCGCGCACCGGTGGAACCAGCAATAACAGCCCGGTTGCATCGGTAAAGAACCCCGGCGTCAGCAATAACAGCCCTGCCACCAGAATAAACGCGCCATGCGCCATCGGCTCTCCCGGGTTCCCACCCGTATTTACGGTGGTTTTCAGCTTTTCCAGCGTTGCCAGCCCCTGCACACGCATCAGCATTGTGCCGATCAGGGCGGTCAGCACCACGATGCCCAGCGTTGGCCACAAGCCGATAAACCCGCCCACCTGAATAAACAGCCCGATTTCGATGATCGGCACCGCTACCAGTATTAAAAACAACCACATGGTTTTCATCCTTTTGTTTGGTCACGCGCCCCATGGACTTGATCCGTGACAATGATTACATAGGTGTTGAGCGGGTCAAACGCCAATGTTTGGGCAAAAATAACAAAAAGTGATGCAAAAATGGGTTCTGAAACGATACAACTGGTAATTCTAGGCGCTGTTGCGGTGTTTTTGATCCTGCGACTGCTGTCGGTTATGGGCACGCGCGACGGGGCCGAACCGGGTGTGCCCACGGCCCCTGCAAAGGCGCGGCGCAAGTTTGACGTGATTGACGGCACCCCCGATTACGATATCAGCGACCATATCGATATCAACAGCGAAAGCGGGCGGGCGCTGACCGCGATGAAGCGGGCCGAGCCGTCGTTTTCGGTTTCGGAGTTTGTGGCGGGTGCGCGGCAGGCTTATGAAATGATACTGATGGCGTTTGAAAGCGGCGACAAGGAGTTTCTGCAACAGTTGCTCGCGCCCGACATTTACGAGAATTTCGTTCAGGTGATCGACGCCCGCGAGGCAAAGGGCCTGCATGTCGAGGCCAAATTCATCGGGGTTCGTGAAATCGCCATTAAATCGGCGCGCTATGACGCGGATGAAAACGAGGGCGAAGTAACCTTTAAATTTGTCGGAGAGCTGACCTCGGTAGTGAAAAACGCCGACGGAGAGATCGTCGAGGGAGAGCCGGACGCGATCAAAAAGCAGACCGATTACTGGACATTCGCCCGCCTGATGGGCACCGACAACCCCAACTGGTTGCTGGTTGCGACCACGCAATAATCAAACCGGTTGGCGGAGTGTTTGGCTATGGCGGCGAAAAAGCGTGGGTTGTCCGAAGATGACCGGCAGGTCTGGGAACAGGTCAAAAAGACCCTGATTGCCAAACATCCGCAAAAAGTCCCGAAATTTGTCGCTAAACCGGCGGCAGTTCCCGAGGTAACGGTGCCGCGGCCGGGAAACCGGAGAACACTTACCGGGATCGGGCGGGCAGCGGCCGAACCGTTAACCCGCTTTGATCTGGCCCCCGACCCGATGGACCGGTTGCTGTCGCAACCCCACGTCATGGACAAACGCACCCACACCCGGATGCGCAAGGGCAAGCTGCGCCCCGAGGCGCGGCTGGATTTGCACGGCATGTTTGCGCAGACCGCGCATCAGGCGCTGATCGGGTTTATCCGCCATTCGCACGGGCAGGGGCGGCGGCTGGTTCTGGTGATCACCGGCAAGGGCAACACAACGGCGCAAGAGGCAGGCATCATGCCCACCCGCAACGGCGTGTTGCGTCATGCGCTGCCGCAATGGCTGGCCACCCCCGCCATGCGCCCGTTAATCCTGCAAATCACACCGGCGCATGCGCGCCATGGTGGCGGTGGTGCCTATTACATCTATCTGAAACGAAACAGCCGCGCCTGATTGCTCGGGCGCGGCTGCTATTCGGGTCTGGCCGGTTTAGAACGGCAGCGGTGTGCCGTTTGCGGTTACGCCTTGGGGTGAAAACTCGATATCCGAGATAAATTCATCCGCACCCGCACCGGGGCGGGCAAAGGCCATCATCATGCCCATGGCCATACCGGCCTGATCACTGGGCAGCAGGCCAAGGCTTACCATCCCGTTAACAAGGCCCTGAACGCCCTTGGCGGTAACGGTTACCGCGCCGGTCGGGAACGGGAAGCCCATGGAATTGTCAATGGTGGCATTACCCTCGGCGGTGACTTCGGCACCCCCGGCGGTAATCAGCACCTGATTGATCGAGATATCCTGAATCTCGCCGATATCGGCCGGATTGCCGCTGTCAAACGCAGCATCGGGGTTGGTCCAGTCCACATTCGACTTCACGTTGGCGCTGATATCCACGATAAAGTTAAGCGGATCACGCGGGATCACGCCACTTGCATCGATGATCGACAGCAGCGATTCAGGCACCGCCATATTGCGCAGGGCCATATTGACGCTGGCCGGTTGAAAGGTGTCGCTGTTTGCTGTCGGCACAGTCAGCAGCACTTTGAATTCATCCAGGGCCAGATCAAAAGGCGGCAGCGGTGTGTGGTCCAGAACCAGCTTGTTAAAGGTATAGGCCATATCCATCGCCGAGATATCATAGGTCAGACGGCCGTTTTCGCCGCGCAAATCCACATGAGTCGGGCCGGACGATCCGGCATAATCCAGGGTGATATCGCGGTTATCGATTTTCGCCGCACCGGCCGACGATTCCGTTTCAAGGGTAAAAAATGCCGTTTCGTTGCCGCTAAGATAGCCGATGATGTTGTCTTCGTCGTCATTGGCAAAAATCCGCAGCGAATGGCTGGCCCCGGTCATTGCGGCGTCAGAATACATCGCGTCACCTTCAACGGTGATGTCATACAGCATTTTCAGTGCCGCAATGCTGCCGGTGTTGGTCAGCAGGCTGCTAGAGGGCGAATAGGAAACCACTTCGTTCAGGTCGGTGAACGATATATCCAGCGCACGCAGGAATTCGTGGCTGGGATCATTCGAGGTGATGGAAAGCGAATCCGCCATGATCGAGTAATTGAGCGTTTCAGCCTCATAGCCACTGGTAATGCCGTCCATGGTGATCACAAGGCCGGTATTGGCAATGTTGATCGTGGCCGTCGGCTCTTCCTTGACGACCAATTGGGCATTGGGCGACAGGGTAAAGGTCACCTGACCGGGGGTCGTGGCCGAAGGCACGCCCTTGACCCAGTCCGCGGTGATCATTGCCGAATCGTCGGGGGCGGTCAGCACAAAGCCGACCAGCTCTACCGAGCCGTCAGTACCAACATTGCGTTGGTCATAGGTGACCGTGCCACCTTCGGAGGAGGCCATGGCGATCATACCGTCAAGAAACCCGTTAAGATCGTCCTGCGCGTAAACTGGCGCGGACAGGCCAATAAAAGCCGCAGTGGATAGCATTAAAAATTTGTTTCTCATCACTATTTTCCTTTCATGAAGAATCGGTGGCATGTTAGCGCCGGTTTGGGGTTCGGGCAACGAACAATCGCGGGTCTGCTACAAAACATAGCGCGAAATGTCTGTACTTCGGCTTAGCGCGCCCAGGTGTTTTTCGACAAAATCGGTGTCAACGGTTACGGAATCGCCGCTGCGGTCGGGCGCGTCAAAGCTCAGTTCCTCGAACACCCGTTCCAGCACCGTGTAAAGCCGGCGCGCGCCGATGTTTTCGACCGACTGGTTGACCTCGGCAGCGATCCTTGCCAGCGCGGCGATACCGTTATCGGTAAAGGTGACGGTTACCTGTTCGGTGGCCATCAGCGCGGTGTATTGCCGGGTCAGGGCGTTGTCGGTTTCGGTCAGAATGCGCACAAAATCGTCTTCGGTCAGCGGGCGCAGTTCTACCCGGATGGGCAGGCGGCCCTGCAACTCGGGCAACAGGTCGCTGGGCTTGGCGATGTGAAACGCCCCCGAGGCGATAAACAGAATGTGGTCGGTCTTGATCGGCCCGTGCTTGGTGGAAACCGTGGTGCCCTCGATCAGCGGCAGCAAATCGCGCTGCACGCCTTCGCGCGAAACATCGCCGCCGCGCGCATCCGTTCGCGCGCAAACCTTGTCGATCTCGTCCAGAAAAACGATCCCGTGTTGTTCGACCGCTTCAATGGCGGTTTTGGTGATAACGTCTTCGTCCAGCAGCTTGTCGGCCTCTTCGGCGATCAGCAGTTTATAGCTGTCCGCAACCTTGACCTTTTTGCGCTGCGTGCGCCCGCCCATGGCCTTGCCGAGCATATCGCCAAGGTTCAGCATTCCCATGCCCGCGCCGGGCTGGCCGGGGATATCCATCATTTGCAATGGGTTGGAAGTGTCGGCCAGATCAAGCTCGATTTCCTTGTCGTCCAGTAAGCCGTCACGCAGTTTTTTGCGAAACATCTCGCGGGTTTGGTCGCGGGCGTCCTGACCAGCCAAAGCCTCGATGACCCGTTCTTCGGCGGCTTTGTGGGCGCGCACCTTTACCTCTTCGCGTTTGGTTTCACGGGTCAGCAGAATGGCGTTGTCGATCAGGTCGCGCACGATCTGTTCCACGTCACGCCCGACATAGCCAACTTCGGTAAACTTGGTGGCCTCTACCTTTAGAAACGGCGCGTTGGCCAGCTTGGCCAGACGGCGCGAAATCTCGGTCTTGCCAACGCCGGTCGGGCCGATCATCAGGATATTCTTGGGGTAAACCTCGTCGCGCAGGTCGTCATCCAGTTGCGCGCGCCGCCACCGGTTGCGCAGCGCCACCGCAACGGCCCGTTTGGCGTCATTCTGTCCGATGATATGGCGGTCGAGTTCCGAGACGATTTCCCGGGGGGTCAGATTGGTCATGCTTTTTCCACATAAGGGGGGAGTTTACGTTTAAGCGGGAAGTTGGGCAGCATATTCATGATGGCGCCGCGAATACCGGCCCACCATGTGCCCAGAACCGTGATAAACACGCCAAGCACCAGCAAGGTTGACATCAGCGCCTGAAACCCGCTGCCGCCGCTCTCGAAAACGGCATAGAGCAGATAGGCCATGTACAGAATACCGGCCGTCAGGAACGAGCGCCGGTCGATGATCAGTGCCACCAGCGAAATCAGGCCCAGCGCGACGGCGGTCATGGCATAGTTGCCGCTGGAATACAGGGTCATGCCCACGGTATTGACGATCGCCACCGCCGCCAGCACATGCAGCCAGAACCCCGACGCGGCAAAGCGGCTGACCCGGTGCGGGTCGCGCATGTCAAACAGCATCGCCAGCACAAAGGCGGCAATGCCAAAGCCCAGCGTGGCAATCGGGAAAAAGCTTTGATTGTTCAGGTTGAACACCCCGTTACGTAGTTGCAGAAAGTCAATGACATTGGGCGAGGCAATCGCGGCAATCGCCATCGACACCATCAGCCCGAACCCGCCAAACAGGAACATAGAGAACGGCAGTTTGAACAGCTTGAACCAACCGGCCATGGCCACCATTCCGACCAGTCCGACAATCAGCACGTCATATTCCGACGGGTTGACCGGATCAAACACCAGATAGCCGACAAATACCGCCAGATTACCCGCGAACACGGATGCAAGCCAGATACTCGGCAGGTTCATCCGGCGTTTTTTGGTAAAATAGAACGCAAAACCGAAGGCAAGCACCGCAC
>JALXER010000285.1 GCA_027069385.1 Paracoccaceae bacterium | reverse complement strand
AATATCGACGCTTTCGCTAAAGGCCTGCACCCTTGTGCCATGTCCGGCGGGCAGGCGCGGGTCGCGGATGATCAGCGGGATGTGATAGCATGGCTCATACGGGTTTTGCTTGCCCCACAGGTGATGGTCGCCCAGCGCCTCGCCATGGTCGGCCATCAGGATGATCAGCGTATCGTCATACTGGCCGGTTTCCCTAAGAAAGTCGAAAATCCGGCCGATATGCGTGTCTACCTCGGCGGCCAGACCCAGATAGAGCGCCCGCAGCATCTGCACGTCATCATCGCTGTTGCTGTCCACCTGACCGTCGCATCCGCGCACGATGTTTTCCATGCGCGGCGCGCGCAGGGCTGCGGGCATAAACGGATGCACCGCCTGTTGATCGGCCTTGCTGTTCAGGCGGTGGGGCAGGGGCAGCGCGGCGGGGTCAATCAGAGTGTTATAGGGCGCGGGGGCCACCAGCGGCGGGTGCGGGCGCAAAAAGGTTGCCAGCGCAAACCACGGCTGGTCGGCGCGCACCGACAGGTCATGGATCAGCGAGGTGGCAAGAAAGGCGGTGTCGCTATGCTCGGCCCGATAAAACGGCGGATCATCGGGGCGCGCCGGCCGGTTCGGGTCGGGCGAGACCGAATCGTAAAACCGCGCATAGGGTGGAACCGTATAGCCCTGCGCCTGCAAATAGGCCCGCCACGGATAGCTTTCCATCAGGCGCATTTCCAGCTTTTCGTCAAAGCCGGGCAAGACCTGCTCCTCGGTCTTCAGGGCCGGATCATCGGGGTGGCGGGAGCGCGGGTCGAGGCTGGTATCGGTATAGCCGTACAGGTGCGGCTCATAGCCCGCCTTGCGTGCCTCTTGGGCCAGATTGGCGGTATGGTCGGGCATCGGGGTGCCGTTGCGCACCGAGCGGTGGTTCATCGCGTATTGGCCGGTAAAAATGCTGGCGCGCGAGGGGCCGCAGGGGTTGGTGACCGAATAGTGGCGCTCGAATGTGGTGGCCTCGCGTTGAAAGGCGCGGATATTGGGCAGGTCCACATGCGCAGCCAAATCCCCCGACAGCAGATCGGCACGAAACTGGTCCATGATGATCATCAGCACTTTGGGTTTTCGGGTCATGTGCAGGCCTCGGGAATCAAAAACAAGGTTTCCCGACTGAAAACCGGATGGCGGAGCAGGTCAACTCGAATTGTTGCGCCTGCGTGGATTTACGGGGGTGCAGGCGGCGTGGCGCAGGCCCGATATGATTGCGGTTCGAAAGCGAATGGTTCCGGGTGGATATTGGCTGGCAAGCCGGAA
This sequence comes from Paracoccaceae bacterium, assembly GCA_027069385.1. Lineage (GTDB taxonomy): Bacteria > Pseudomonadota > Alphaproteobacteria > Rhodobacterales > Rhodobacteraceae > UBA3077. The sequence goes on along the minus strand of JALXER010000285.1, from coordinate 42,790 downwards.
AATATTTGGTATGGTATCGGGGATTGGTGGGTGCGAGCACCCACCCTACAGGAGAGATATTATGTTTGATTTGACTGGGAAAACGGCGCTGGTCACCGGGGCTTCGGGTGGTATTGGCGGGGCAATTGCGCGGGCCTTGCACGGGGCGGGCGCGTCGGTGGCGCTGTCGGGCACGCGGGTTGATCCGCTGAACGCGCTGGCCGCCGAACTGGGCGAGCGCGCCCATGTCACCCCGTGCAACCTGTCGGACCGCGACGCGGTCAAGGCCTTGCCCGCACAGGCGATCAAAGCCATGGGGGGGCTGGACATTCTGGTCAACAATGCCGGCATGACCAAGGATAACCTGTTTATGCGCCTCAAGGACGAGGAATGGGACAGCGTGCTGGAGATCAACCTGACCGCCACCATGTTGCTGATGCGCGCAGTTATGCGCCCGATGATGAAGGCACGTTGGGGGCGGATTATCAACATTTCCTCGATTGTCGGCGTAACGGGCAACCCCGGTCAGGCCAACTATGCCGCGTCCAAGGCCGGTGTTATCGGCATGGGCAAATCGGTGGCGCAAGAGGTTGCCTCGCGCGGGATCACCGTCAATGCCATCGCGCCGGGGTTCATTACCACGGCCATGACCGACGCGCTGAGCGATGATCAAAAGGCCGCCCTGCTGGGCGGGGTTCCCATGGGGCGCATGGGCGAATCGGATGAAATCGCCGCCGCGGCCCTGTATCTGGCCAGCCCCGAGGCGGGCTATGTCACCGGGCAGACACTGCACGTCAATGGCGGTATGGCGATGTTCTAGGCGCGGTTGGTGTGGTGCGTGGGGGACCACGCACCCTATCGGGCTTGACGCAACCATGCGTAATTACGGAGCTTTGCATGACCCCGCGCTTGCGCATAAAGGCCTTGTCGGTTTGCATCGCCCTGCTGTGCGGGGCGGGGTCGGGGACCGGTGCCCAAGGCTATGACGATGCGCTAAAGCTGTCCGATGACGGGTTTGATGCGCAGGCCAATGTCATCTGGCTGGAACTGGCCGAGGCCGGACAGGTGAAGTCGATGATCGAGATCGGGGCCGGGTATTACTATGGCTATGGCACCGATGTGGATTTTGCCCGGGCGCGGCGCTGGTTTCTGACCGCGGCAGAGCAGGGGAACACCTATGCGCAAACCCATCTGGGTTTTATGTATTACAACGGTTTCGGTGTCGAAGCGGATGCGGCCCGCGCGGCGCAGTGGTTTCGCGATGCGGCAGAGGGGGGCGATTCTGTCGGCATGGCGGAACTGGCCTATCTGTATAGTGCCGGAGAGGGGGTGGCGCTCGACTTTGAAGAATCCCTGCGCCTGAACCGGATGGCGGCGCAACTGGGTGATGCGCAGGCGCTGTTGAACCTTGGCTATGCTTATGAATTTGGCAACGGCGTGACGGTCGATTACCGCAAGGCGTTCAGCCTGTACTGGGCCTCGGCCAAGCAGGGCTATGCTGTTGGCGAAACCGACCTTGGCCTTGCCTTTCGTTACGGGCGCGGTGTGGAGCAGGATTTGAAACAGGCGCTTTACTGGCTGGAACGGGCCGCGCTGCAAGGAGAGAGCCTGGGGCAGTATGTGCTTGCCGAAACCATGGAAACCATCGGTCGGTCTGATCCGGATATGCCGCAGATTATCGACTGGTATCAAAAGGCTGCCGAGCAAGGAGAGGTTGGGGCGCAGCTTCGCCTTGGCCGGATCTATAGCGAGGGCAAGGTTTGGCCCGTGGATGTGATCAGGGCCGAACGGTATTTCCTGCAAGCGCTGCGACAGGGTGAAACCGGAGTGCTGAGCGATATCGCCGCGCTCTATGATACGCAGGACAATGCGACCCGCGCCTATATGTGGCACATGATGGCCGGCGGAGTATCGGGCTGGGCCGGTATGTTGCGCTGGCGCCCCGATTTGAGCGATGCACAGTTGCAAGACGCCATCGAAGCGGCGAAAACCTGCACAGACAGCGGCTATTTCGACTGTTAGCGGTTGAATCCGGAAAAATACTTGCCAACTAGCACAGGTATGTTATAGCCCCGCTTGAGATTTGCCGCGGGTCACGCCTGACGGTGCTCTTGCCGTTTTGGCAAAGGGCGCGCCGAAAACTGGCGACCCGAATTAGAACCGAAGCCGAATGGCCACGCCATTCATTGAAAACAAGGATGAAACCTATGAGCGACATCGCTGATCGCCTGAAAAAAATTGTTGTCGAACACCTGAGTGTTGACGAAGGTAAAGTTGTTGAAGGCGCGTCCTTCATCGATGATCTGGGCGCAGACAGCCTTGACACCGTTGAACTGGTAATGGCCTTTGAAGAGGAATTCGGCATCGAAATCCCCGATGACGCAGCCGAAAACATCCAGAGCTTTGGCGACGCGGTCAAATACGTTACCGAAAACGCCTAAATCCGGTCGGATTTGAGCAAGATTTAGCGGCACCTTTGCGGGTGCCGCTTTCTTTTTGACGCGCGGGGCGGTATTCTGTCGGTATTTGCAAAGGATAACCCTATGAAAAAGATTTTGATTCCTGTGATAACGGCGCTGGGCATTGCACTGCCCGGGCTTGCCTCGGCTCAATTCATGAGCGCCGCCGAAGTGCGCCCGATACTGGACGCAACCAAAGGTAACTGGGTCGGGGTGCGCGATTTCAACGGCAATGACCTGCTGTATTTCACCCATCTGACCACGTTTCGCTGCGGCCTGTCCGAGGTACGCTATGGCCTGAACGGCGAACCGGCAACGATTCCGTTTCCGATGGAAGAATGCTATGTCAACACCAACACGCCCTCGGCAATTCACCCCGATGTGCATCCGCCCTATGTGACCTTGCCTTCCGGTTCGGTGCAACTGGTGACGGTCGAAATCGTCTATGATGACGGCAGCACCGACAGCGTGACATTTTTTCGCAATGAAATCGTTATTCCGTAACGTCGCGGGCAGCGGGCCTTGCCCTGTTGCGCGGCTATCGGGTAAAAGAAGCAAAACAGTCAGACAGAGGGTCAGTTGAATATGCGGCGCGTTGTAATTACCGGAATGGGGGCCTTAACCCCGCTTGCCTGTGGCGTGGAAAAATCGTGGGAACGCCTGTTGGCCGGACAATCGGCTGCGGGCACGATCAAGCAATTCGATGCCTCGGCATTTGCCACCAATTATGCCTGCGAAATCCCGCTGGGCGACGGTAGCGACGGCACCTTTAACCCCGACGACTGGATGGCCAAAAAGGACCAGCGCAAGGTGGATAATTTTATCCTGTTTGCCATGTGTGCTGCCACGCAGGCGGTCGAGGATTCGGGCTGGATGCCCGAAGACGAGGAATCGCGCGAGCGCACCGGCGTAATGATCGGCTCGGGGATTGGCGGGTTGAAAAACATCGCCGACACGGCGGTTTTGCTGAACGAGCGCGGCCCGCGCCGCGTTTCGCCGTTCTTTATTCCCGGCTCGCTGATCAACCTTTGTTCGGGGCAGGTGTCGATCAAATACGGTTTCAAGGGGCCGAACCACGCGGTGGTAACGGCCTGTTCCAGCGGCGCCCATGCTATCGGCGACGCGGCGCGGCTGATCATGTGGGATGATGCGGATGTGATGGTTGCGGGCGGTGCCGAATCGCCCATATGCGGCGTCGGCGTGGCGGGGTTCAACGCGGCCAAGGCGCTGTCTACCAAGCATCGCGACGACCCCGAACACGCCAGCCGCCCCTATGACGCGGACCGCGACGGTTTCGTCATGGGCGAGGGCGCGGGTATGCTGGTGCTGGAAGAATACGAACACGCCAAGGCGCGCGGTGCCAAAATCTATGCCGAGGTGGTGGGCTATGGCCTGTCGGGCGACGCCTATCACATCACCGCCCCTGCTTCGGACGGGGATGGCGGTTACCGGTCGATGAAAATGGCGCTGAAACGGGCCGGATTACAGCCTGCAGAGGTGGATTACGTCAACGCGCACGGCACTTCTACTATGGCGGACACGATCGAGCTGGGGGCCGTAACGCGGCTGCTGGGCGAGGACAGCACCGCGACCATGTCCTCTACCAAGTCGTCCATCGGGCATCTGCTGGGGGCCGCTGGCGCGGTCGAGGCGATATTCTCGGTACTGGCGATTCGTGACCAGATCGCGCCGCCGACGATCAATCTGGACAATCCGGATGTGGAAACCACGCTGGATCTGGCCCCGAACAAGGCGGTGAAACGCCGGATCGATGTGGCGATGAGCAACTCTTTCGGCTTTGGCGGCACCAACGCCACGGTGATTTTCAAGCGGATCGAGGCATAAATCGTGCGACGTTCCCTAGCTGCGAATGCACTGACATTCATCATCCTTGCCCTGTTGCTTGCCGGTGCGGCTGTCGGCTGGGGGCGCTCGCAATTCTATGCCGCTGGTCCGCTGGCCGAACCGGTGGTGATCGTGGTTGAACCGGGGGATAATCTGGACGATATCACCCCGCGCCTGGTCGAGGCGGGCGCGCTGGGCAATGCCGAGGTGTTTCGCATCGGGGTGCGCTATTCCGGTCTGGCTTCGAAACTGAAATTCGGCGAATACAACATTCCGGCGGGGGCCTCGATGGCCGAGATCCTCAAGATTCTGGTCTCGGGGCGCAGCATCCAGTATCGGGTGACCATCCCCGAAGGGCTGACCAGTTACGAGGTGGTGCAGCTGTTGCAGGCTGAACCCAACCTGAGCGGCGAAATCGACACCATCCCCGACGAAGGGGCGCTGGCCCCCGACACCTATCTGTTCGGGCGCGGCGCAACGCGGCAATCGATCATCGACACGATGGTCACCGCCCAGAACAAAATCCTGAGCGACGCCTGGGCCGGTCATGACCCGACCCTGCCGGTCAACACGATCGAAGAGTTGCTGGTGCTGGCCTCTATCGTCGAAAAGGAAACCGGCGTTGACGGAGAGCGCCCGCAGGTGGCCTCGGTCTTTATCAACCGGTTGCGCCAAGGCATGCGCCTGCAAACCGACCCGACGGTGGCCTATGGCATTACGCTGGGGCGCGAAAAACTGGGGCACGGGTTGCACGAATCGGAACTGGCGGCGGACACGCCTTATAACACCTATCTGCATGCGGGCCTGCCCCCGACGCCGATTGCCAATCCGGGGCGCGCCGCCATCGAAGCCGCCGCGAATCCCGATGAAACCCCGTACCTGTATTTTGTCGCCGACGGGTCGGGCGGGCATGCCTTTGCAACCAATCTGGCCGATCACCAAGCAAATGTTGCTCGCTGGCGCGCCATTGAAAACGGCAACTAAATCAAGGGGATAAGCGTAGGGTGCGTGGTCTCCACGCGCCGCCCCACACACAACCCAAGATTTAATTCTTGACATTGTGAACGCTTGCGGGTATAACTTGTGACAAGCTGGAAGAAGTGGGCAAGCGGATCATCGAAAGATGGGCCGCTTTTCTCGTTTCTGCCCCTATGCGGAGCAGACGAAAGCTTATCATATGAAATCGAAATTATCCCCTGGTAAGGATACCCTGAAGTCGGCGCGGTTCGTTTATCGTCGCTTGGCCAAAGGGTTGGAGGTATTCATCGAACGGCTGGAAGCCGGGCTTGGATCAGCCGATTCAAGCGCGGAACAGCGCGCGATGATTGCCTCTCATTTCAAACACTTACAACAGGTTGTGGATCTGGAGGTTGCGCTTGCAAAACGCGAGAAAGGAACTGAAGCGGCAGGACTTACTGCGCTCGACCTTGACGCGGCAAGACGCGAAATCCGCGATCGATTATCTAGACGGGCTAACGCCGGAAGCGCTGATTAAAGCGCTGAACGGCCTAAGCCCGAACGCGCTGGTGTCCCTGCCATGGCTGTTCGAGCTGTGGGCCCTGGGGCACCAGTTGCCACCCGAGGGGGATTGGACAACATGGGTGGTGCTGGGCGGTCGCGGGGCGGGCAAAACCCGCGCCGGGGCCGAATGGGTGCGCGCGCAGGTCGAAGGGGCGGGGCCGACGGATGCGGGGCGATGCCGCCGCGTGGCGCTGATCGGAGAAACCATCGACCAGACCCGCGAAGTCATGGTGCTGGGGGAAAGCGGCATTCTGGCCTGCAGTCCGCCGGACCGCAGACCCGAATGGCAGGCCAGCCGCAAACGGCTGCTATGGCCCAATGGCGCGGTGGCCGAGGTCTATTCGGCCAGCGACCCCGAATCGCTGCGCGGGCCGCAATTCGATGCGGCCTGGGTTGACGAACTGGCCAAGTGGAAGCGCGGGCAGGACACTTGGGATATGCTGCAATTCGCCTTGCGTCTGGGTGACGCGCCGCGGCAGGTGGTTACGACCACGCCGCGCAATAACCCGCTGTTACGCGAAATTCTGGCCGATAAGGCAACGGTGCAGACCTCGGCCCCGACGAGGGCGAACCGGGCCAATCTGGCGGAGTCTTTTCTGCGCTATGTGACCGAGAAATACAAAGGTTCGCGTCTGGGCCGGCAGGAACTGGACGGCGAGTTGCTGAGCGCCGACGAAGGGGCGCTATGGAATTTTGCCGCACTGGATGCGGCGCGGGTCGGGCAGGTGCCGGACCTGACGCGGGTGGTGGTGGCGGTGGACCCGCCGGTGACCAGCGGCAAAAACGCCGATACCTGCGGGATTGTGGTGGCCGGAGTGCTGGCCAACGGGCCGCCGGTGAACTGGCGCGCTGTGGTGCTGAAAGATGCCAGCCTGCAAGGGGCCAGCCCGCAAACATGGGCGGCTGCGGCGGTAGAGGCGTTTCACGAATTTGGCGCGGACCGGCTGGTGGCCGAGGTCAATCAGGGCGGAGAACTGGTCGAAAGCCTGATCCGGCAGATCGACCCGCTGATCCCTTATCGGGCCGTGCGGGCCTCTCGGGGCAAGGTGGCGCGGGCCGAGCCGGTGGCGGCGCTGTATGAGCAGGGCCGCGTGGCGCATGTTTCGGGGCTGAACACGCTTGAGGATCAGATGTGCCAGATGGGCGCGCAGGGGTATTCGGGGCAGGGCAGCCCGGACCGGGTGGATGCGCTGGTCTGGGCAATAACCGACCTGATGATTGATCCGGCCGCGGTGTTTTTGGCCCCGAGGGTTCGCGGGTTGTAGCGGGTCTTGCGGGGCAGGAATTATGTTGGTGCGTGGGGTCCACGCACCCAAGGGAAACGACAATAAAGGAGCGTAACTTAATGGTTTTGCAGCTTTTTAAATCGGCCAAACCGCCAGAGGCCAAGGCCAGCGCGGCGGCGGGTGTGGTGGCTTTTCACAGCAATGGCCGCGCCGCGTGGTCGGGGCGCGATGTGGTAAGCCTGACGCGCAACGGCTTTGTGGGCAACCCGATCGGGTTTCGCTGTGTCAAGATGATTGCCGAAGCGGCGGCGGCGGTGCCGGTGACGTTGCAGGATGCCGAGCGGCGCTATGACACGCATCCGATGCTGGCCCTGTTGCAGCGCCCCAACGGCGCCCAGGGCAATGCTGACCTGCTGGAGGCGTTCTATGGGCAGTTGTTGCTGTCCGGCGACGGCTATCTGGAGGCCGCGGCGGTGGATGACAGCGGTGCTCCGGGTGAATTGTTTGTACTGCGTTCGGACCGGATGCGGGTGGTGCCGGGGGCCGATGGCTGGCCGGTGGCCTATGAATATGCGGTCGGGGCGAAAAAGCACCGGTTCGAGCTTGGCGGCGCGGTGCCGCCGGTTCTGCATGTCAAAACCTTTCACCCCGCCGATGACCATTACGGGCTGTCGCCGATGGCGGCGGCTGGCTCGGCGCTGGATGTCCATAACGCTGCAAGCGCGTGGTCGAAATCGTTGCTCGACAATGCGGCGCGGCCTTCGGGGGCGATCGTCTATAAGGGTGCCGACGGCATGGGGGCCATGGCCAATGACCAGTATGACCGGCTGGTCAGCGAGCTGGAAAGCAACCATCAGGGCGCGCGCAATGCGGGGCGGCCGATGTTGCTGGAAGGGGGGCTGGACTGGAAGCCGATGGGGTTTAGCCCTTCGGATATGGAATTCCAGAAAACCAAGGAAAGCGCTGCGCGCGAAATCGCGCTGGCCTTCGGGGTGCCACCGATGCTGCTGGGCCTGCCCGGCGATGCGACCTATGCCAATTATGCCGAGGCCAACCGCGCCTTTTTCCGCCTGACGGTGCTGCCTTTGGTGGCAAAGACCATGGCGGCGCTGGGGAACTGGCTGGCGGATTACTACGGCGAGATGCTGAGCCTGCGCCCCGATCTGGATAACATCCATGCCCTGTCGGTCGAGCGGGAATCGCAGTGGCGGCGTATCGCAACCGCGGACTTCCTGAGCCCGACGGAAAAGCGCCGGATGCTGGGCCTGCCTGCGGTGATGGATGCGTAAGCGGGCCAGCGGCGGCTCGCGCTATTTATACGAGCCTTTCGATGCGGCAACCGCCCGGATCGACGCGCACGAGCGCGTAACCGACGAGCGCTGGAACGGGCTGGAACGCCGCCTGAACGGCATTGAAACCATGCTGGAACGGCTGGAACGGCGCATGTGGCTGGCGGTCTATGGCGCCGCCAGCCTGTTTTTGGCCAATGTGGCGGTGGCCTTTTTCAAAGGTGGATGAGGGTGACCGGTGCGTGGAGACCCACGCACCTTACGGAAAGGAAACAGGATGAATTACCAAAATTTCATGGGGCCTCCCTATGAAACCAAGTTTTGTGCGCTAGAGGAAGCGGCGGTCAACGGGACGCAGATTAGCGGCTATGCCAGCCTGTTCGGTGCCCGCGATCAGGGCGGCGACATGGTGCAGAAGGGGGCCTATCAGAAGTGCCTTAAGGCGTTGAACGGGCGGGTAAAAATGCTCTGGCAGCATAACCCGCACCAGCCGATCGGGGTCTGGGACGAGGTGGTCGAGGATGACCGGGGCCTGCGGGTCAAGGGGCGTTTGCTGACCGACGTTCAGGCCGCCCGAGAGGCGCAGGTTCTGTTGGAAGCGGGGGCGATTGACGGCTTGTCGATCGGCTATCGCACCAAGCGCAGCGAGAAGGCCGGTTCGGGCCGGTTGCTGCATGAAATCGAGCTTTGGGAAGTGTCTTTGGTGACCTTTCCGATGCTCTCGGAAGCGCGTGTGCAGCCCTCCGATGAAGAAGAGGCGTTGGCGCAAAATCTGGCGGATACCTTTCGGGCCGCCCGGGACATGCTGGCCTGATGCCAGCCCAAACCAAAAGGAAAACCAATGGGTAAAACCGAAACCAAGGCGCAAGGCCCCTTTGTGGAAGTCAAGGCTGCACTGCAAGGGTTCTTGGGTGAATTCAACGAGTTCCAAGCCGAACTTAAAACCAAACTAACTGAACAGGAAAAACGTATTAACATGCTTGATCGTAAAACTATCGCCTCGGCCCGCCCGGCATTGTCCACGGCTGCCGATATTGATCTGCCCCACAAAAAGGCATTTTCAGCCTATCTTCGCTCGGGCGATGATGACGCGTTGCGCGGGCTGCCGCTGGAAGGCAAGGCGCTGAGCACCTCGGTTTCGGCCGATGGCGGCTATCTGGTTGACCCGCAAACCGCCGAGCAGATCACTTCGGTATTGCGCGGTGCGTCGAGCATTCGGGCGATTGCCAATGTGGTGCAGGTCGAAAGCACCGCCTATGACGTGCTGGTCGATCATACCGATATCGGCGCAGGCTGGGCCGATGAAACCAGCGCAACAACCGAAACCGGCACCCCGCAGATCGACCGGATCAGCATTGCACTGCATGAACTTTCGGCCCTGCCCAAAGCCAGCCAGCGCCTGCTGGATGACAGCGCCTTTGACGTCGAGGGCTGGTTGGCCGGCCGGATTGCCGACAAGTTCAGCCGCGCCGAAAGCCTGTCGTTCATCACCGGCGACGGGGTGGATAAACCCACCGGTTTCCTGACCCATCCGGCCGTGGATGATGCCAGCTGGAGCTGGGGCAACCTGGGCTATGTCGCCACCGGTGCGGCGGGCGATTTTGCCGCGGTGGATCAGGCCGATGCGATCGTTGATCTGGTCTATGCGCTGAACGCGCAGTACCGCGCCAACGGCACCTTTGTGATGAACTCCAAAACCGCCGGTGCGGTGCGCAAGATGAAGGACGTGGACGGTCGCTTCCTGTGGTCTGACGGTCTGGCCGCGGGCGAGCCTGCCCGCCTGATGGGCTATCCGGTGCTGATCGCCGAGGACATGCCCGACATTGCGCCCGACGCCATGGCGATTGCCTTTGGTGATTTCGGGGCCGGTTACACGGTTGCCGAGCGTCCGGACCTGCGCATCCTGCGTGACCCGTTCAGCGCCAAACCGCATGTGCTGTTCTATGCCACCAAACGGGTTGGCGGCGACGTGAGCGATTTCGCCGCGATCAAACTGTTGAAATTCGCGGTCTCCTAACACGGGGATCCGATAGGGCGGGGGACTCCGACCTCGCCCCGGCGCCCCCGGATACACCATCCGGCTTGTTATACCTGACTCCGCTAAGGGCGGTGCGGGGGCGCTGTTTTAACATTATTATCAAGTGATTGGACCCAATACGCGCATGAATGGAACCATCCTTAAGGACCCGCATTCCGAGCTGAAATTCTGCTTTGACTGGCGGACGGGGTATTTGAACAAAAACGAGGAGCTGGCCGATGATCTGGGCTGGACGGTGCAGCCGGTAATCGGTGATCCGGCCTGTCTTTGCATGATCGAGCAAGGCCACGGGCGCCATTGCTCTTACGTTGTTTTAAGCGGTGGTGTGCCGGGGCAGACCTATCTGCTGACCGCTACCGTGCGCACCGACAAGGGCCGGGTTCTGACCCGCGCCATGGTGCTGCGCATCATCCAGAAATCAGGAGAAACCGATGAAGTTAACTGAAACCACCACGCTGACCAGCGCCGACCTGCCGATTGCGGCATTCAGCGATTATATGCGGCTCGGCTCGGGATTTGCCGATGACGGAAGCCAGAATGCGCTGCTCGAAACGGTGCTGCGCGCCGCGATTGGCGCGATCGAGGCGCGGATCGGCAAGATTACCATCGCGCGCGACTTTGTCTGGCAGGTCAATATCTGGCGGCGTGATCAGGGCGCGCAGGTGCTGCCGGTGGCGCCGGTCAACGCGATTGTGGCGCTGGTTCTGACCGATGCGGCGGGGGGGGAAAGCCTGATTGATCCGGCCAGCTATCATCTGGACCCGGACAGCCAGCGCCCGCGACTGGTGGCCAATAGCGGCAACCTGCCCGAAGTGCCGAGCAACGGTTTTGCGCGGGTGGCGTTCGAGGCGGGTTTTGGCATTTGGGACGATGTGCCCCCTGACCTGCGGCAGGCGGTTTTCCTGTTGGCGGCCAATTATTACGAGAACCGTAACGAGTTGACCCGCCAGACCGGCCAGATGCCGTTTGGCGTGCTGGCGCTGATCGAATCCTACCGCGATATCCGCATCGGGGGTGGGGTATGACTCCGCCAAATCTGAACCGGCTGCTGGTTCTGGAAGAGGCCGTTCGCACGCCGGATGGCATGGGCGGGGTGTCACTGGTCTGGCAACCGCTGGGCAGCTTGTGGACCAATCTGGACGCGCGCGGCGGGGCTGAACGGCTGCTTGGCGGGCGCGAGGTCGAGGTGAAAAAGTTTCGCATTATCACCCGCGCCGCCCCGTTTGGCGCTCCGTCGCGCCCGCGCCCCGAACAACGGTTCCGCGAGGGCGCGCGGGTGTTCGACATTCTGGCGGTGGCCGAACTGGACGGCGCGGCGCAGTATCTTGAAATCTGGGCAGAGGAGGGGCGGACATGAGTTACGCCATTAGTGCGGCCTTGCAAGGCGCTGTTTTTGCAGCGCTTTCCGGCGATGCCGCTTTGGCCGCAATCGTGGGCACGCGCATCTATGACGCGCCACCCATGGCGGCGGGCGATCCGTATGTCACGCTTGGCGACGAGGTGGCCAAAGACCGGTCGAGCCAGACCCATTCGGGGACCACGCTCGATTTTGACGTGACGGTGCATTCGGCGGCCGAAGGGTTTGGCGATGCCAAGGCCGCGGCCGCGGCGATTTGCGATGTGCTGATTGGCGCGGACCTGACGCTTGCGCGCGGGGCACTGGTCAACCTTTCATTCTTGAAATCACGGGCGCGGCGCGGTGCCGCCCCCGAAACCCGTCGGATCGTGCTGGTTTTCCGCGCGATTCTCGACGATGGCAACTTATAGGGAAATTACAAAATGGCTGCTCAAAAAGGCAAAGACCTGCTGGTGAAAATCGACATGACCGGTTCGGGGACGTTTATGCCCTTCGCCGGTCTGCGGGCCAGCAAAATCAGTTTCAACGCCCAAACGGTGGATATTACCAATATGGCCAGCGCCGGGGGCTGGCGCGAGTTGCTGGCGGGAACCGGCGTGCGCTCGGCCACGATCAGCGGCTCGGGGGTGTTTCTGGACGACGCCACCGACGAACGGGCGCGGATGTATTTCTTTGACGCGGAAATCCCCGAATTTCAGGTGATCATCCCGCAACTGGGCACCTTGCGCGGCCCGTTCCAGATTACCGCGCTGGAATATGCCGGTGATTTCGACGGTGAGGCCACCTATGATATCACCATGGCCTCGGGCGGTGAACTGACCTTTGTGTCGGACCTGTGATGAACCCCTATCGCGGCGAAGTGGCCCTGACAGTGGACGGGCAGCAATACACCATGCGCCTGACCCTGGGGGCGCTGGCAGCGCTGGAGGCCACCATGGCCGAGGACAGCCTGCTGGCGCTGGTTGAACGCTTTGAAAAGGGCGCGTTCAGCGCTGCCGACCTGATTGCGCTGCTATATGCAGGGCTGCAGGGCGGTGGGGCGGAAATCGACCGCGAGGCGCTGGCAGGCGCACAGATCGAAGGCGGGCCGCTGGCGGCCGCGCGCGCCGGTGCCCTGCTGCTGAAACGCGCCTTTTCGACCCCTGATGAAACGGTTTGACTGGGCAGAGCTGATGCGGTTCGCCATGGTGCAACTGCGCCTGACACCGGATCAGTTCTGGGCCCTGACCCCGGCAGAGCTGGCGCTTTTTGCCGGTCCGGGGCAGCGCAACGCCATGTCCCGCAGCGGGCTGGCCGAGCTGATCAAACAATACCCTGAACCAAGTAAGGAGAAACCATGAGCGAGATCGGAACCGATCTGGAGAGCCTCGATATTGTGCTGGGGGATCTGGAGGGCAGCATTGCCTCTACCCAGAATGTCACGGCGGCATTTCAGGCCGAACTGGCCGGCGTCAACAGCGCCATGGCGCTTTCGACCCAACAGATGAGCAGCTTTTCAAGGTCGATCAGCGGCAGTCTGCGCACCGCGTTTGACAGCCTGATCTTTGACGGGGCGCGGCTGACGGATGTATTGCGCAACCTGACCCTGTCGATCGCGGATTCGGCGCTGGATATGGTGATGAAACCGGTGACCGACCATTTTGGCGGGCTGATCGCCAAGGGGATTGGTAGCCTGATCGGCGGCGTGTTGCCGTTTGAAAACGGCGCGGCCTTCAGTGCCGGACGGGTTACGCCCTTTGCCACGGGCGGGGTGGTTTCGGGGCCGACCAATTTTCCGATGCGCGGCGGTATCGGCCTGATGGGCGAGGCCGGACCCGAGGCCATTATGCCGCTGGCGCGCGGCGCCGACGGGCGCCTTGGCGTGCGCGGTGGCGGGGGCAATCCGGTGACGGTTCATATGAACATAACCACGCCCGATGTGGGCGGGTTCCAGCGCTCTAAAACCCAAGTTGCGGCCAGCATCCAGCGCGCTATCCAGCGCGGCGGACGCAACCTTTAGAAAGGCAGATCATGAATTTCCACGATGTAAGATTTCCAACGGCCCTGTCATTCGGGTCTGTTGGTGGCCCCGAGCGGCGCACAGAAATTGTTAGCCTTTCCAACGGGTTCGAGGAACGCAATTCGCCCTGGGCGCAATCGCGCCGCCGTTATGATGCGGGGCTTGGCATGCGCAGCCTTGACGATCTGGCCGAGGTTATGGCGTTTTTCGAGGCGCGCCACGGGCAATTGTTCGGCTTTCGCTGGAAGGACTGGACCGATTTCAAATCCTGCCCGCCTTCCGAGAATTTCGACGCGCTGGACCAACAATTTGCCGTGGGCGACGGGGAAACCAAGGTGTTTCCGCTGATCAAGAACTACCGCTCGGGCGATTTCAGCTATGCGCGGCAGATTTCCAAGCCCGCGCCGGGCCGGGTCGAAGTGGCGCTGGGGGGTGATCTGTTGGAGGACGGCATGCATTATGACGTGGATTACAGCAACGGTTTGGTCAGCTTTTATGTGGCACCGCCCCTTGATGCACCGCTGACCGCCGGTTTCGAATTCGACGTGCCGGTGCGCTTTGACACCGACCGGATCGAGGCCAGCTCGGGCGGGTTTGCAGCGGGGGAAATCCCCTCGGTGCCGGTGGTGGAGGTGCGGGTATGAGCGGCGCGATTCCCGACGGTTTTCAGGCGATGCTGGACATGGGCGCGACCTCGGTCTGCCGGTGCTGGCAACTGGTGCGCCGCGACGGGGCGGTGATGGGGTTTACCGATCATGACCGCGATCTTGCCTTTGACGGCACGGTATTTCAGGCCGGTTCGGGCATGACGGCCAGCGCGGTCGAAAGCTCTACGGGGTTAAGCGTGGATAACGGGCAGGCCATGGGGGCGCTAAGCGCGGTGGGGCTGACCGATGCCGATATTCTGGCGGGGCGCTATGACCGCGCCGAGGTGCGCCAATGGCTGGTAGACTGGCAGGACCCGCAATCGCGGGTGCAGGTGTTTCGCGGCAATCTGGGCGAGATCCGCCGTGGCAGTGCCGCGTTCGAGGTCGAGTTGCGCTCGCTGTCCGAAGCGCTGAACCAGCCGGTCGGGCGGGCCTATGTGCCCGAATGCGACCGGATTTTGGGCGATGCGAAATGCGGCGTCGATCTGGGCGTGGCGGGGCGGCGAGAGGCGGTCGAGGTGCTGGCAGTCACCAGCGCGCGCCGCTTTGCCTTTACCCCGATCCCCGCCGCGCAAACCGGCTGGTTCAACCGGGGCCATGTGCGCTGGCTGACCGGGGCGAATGCGGGGATGATTTCGCTGATCAAAACCGATGTTTCGGGGGTCGAGGCGCGCAGCATCGAAACCTGGGAGGAACTGCGCAGCCCCGTTGTCGCCGGTGATCAGGCCGAGCTGCTCGCAGGCTGTGACAAGCGCGCGCAAACCTGCGCCGACAAGTTCGACAATCTGGTCAACTTCCGCGGCTTCCCGAGCATCCCCGGCGAGGACTGGGTCAGCGCCTATCCGGCCGAGGGCGAGGAACATAATGGCGGGGCGCTGGATCGTGCATAGGGCGGTGGTCGAGGCGCGAAGCTGGATCGGCACGCCTTACGAGCATCAGGCCAGTTGCAAGGGGGCGGGGGCCGATTGTCTGGGCCTGCTGCGCGGCGTGTGGCGGGCGCTTTACGGGGCCGAGCCGGAACCGGTTGGCCCCTACACGCCCGACTGGTCCGAGACCGACGGCGTGGAACGGCTGATGCAGGCATTCGAGCGACATTTGCAGCGGGTCGAGACAGCGCAACCGGGCGATGTGCTGTTGTTTCGGATGCGGGCCGGATCGGTGGCAAAACACGTTGCCCTTGTCAGTCGGACCGACCCCGACCCGAAGATTATTCATGCCTATTCCGGGCGAGGGGTGGTTGAATCGCCGCTGACTCCGGCGTGGGCCCGGCGCATTGCCGGCATTTACAGATTTAAGGAGGCCTGAATGGCTACGATCTTACTATCGGCAATCGGGGGGGCTATTGGCACCTCGGTTGGTGGCTCGGTGCTGGGGCTGGGGGCGGCGGTTATCGGGCGCGCCATCGGCGGCACGATCGGCAATGTGATCGACCATGCGCTGCTGGGCGGCTCGGAGCCGGTCGAGCATGGCAAGGTGGACACGCTGCGCATTCAGGGCTCGGGAGAGGGCAAGCCGGTTGCGCAGGTCTATGGCCGGATGCGCGTGGCCGGACATGTGATCTGGTCCAGCCGGTTTCAGGAAAACGTCGCCACCAGCGGAGGCAAGGGGATGGGTGGCCCCAAGGCGCGCAACTATAGCTATTCGATCAGCATTGCGGTGGCGCTGTGCGAGGGCGAGGTGGCGCGTATTGGCCGCGTCTGGGCCGATGGCAAGCGGCTGGACCTGAGCGGCATCACCATGCGCCTGCACAAGGGCAGCGAAACGCAAATGCCCGATCCGGTGATCGAGGCGCTGGAGGGGGCTGCTCCGGCGTATCGCGGCACCGCCTATGTGGTGCTGGAGGACCTGGACCTGACGCCGTTTGGCAACCGGATTCCGCAATTCAATTTCGAGGTGGTGCGCCCGGCGGCAGGCTCGGACGACCAACCGCGCGATCTGGTCAATGCGGTGGCGCTGATCCCGGGCACCGGCGAATATGCGCTGGCCACCGAACCGGTGCATTACCCGCAGGGCAAAGGGGTGAACCGCGCGGCAAATACCAACAATCTGAGCGGGTTAACCGATGTCGAAGCGGCGCTGGAGCAACTGGACGGCGATCTGCCCCATGTGGAATCGGTGTCGCTGGTGGTCAGCTGGTTTGGCGACGATCTGCGCTGCAACACCTGCACGATTTCGCCGCGCGTGGAACAGGCCGACACCGATGGCGACCCGATGCCATGGCAGGTTAGCGGCGTCGGGCGCGGCGGTGCGGCGCTGGTCAGTCGCGATGACGCGGACCGGCCGAATTTTGGCGGCACGCCTTGCGACAAGTCGGTGCTGCAATCCATCGCGCAGATCAAGGCGATGGGCAAAGCGGTAATGTTTTATCCGTTTATCCTGATGGATATTCCGGCGGGGAACGGGCTGATCAACCCTTATGGCGGCGCTGAACAGCCGGTGTTTCCGTGGCGCGGGCGCATGACCGCTTCGCTGGCGCCGGGGCAGGCGGGGACGCCGGACAAGACCGCTGCTGCGGGCACCGAGGTGGATGCGTTTTTCGGCAGCGCTGCGGTGGGCGATTTCAGCGATACGGCCAACGGCGTTACCTATACCGGCCCGATTGAATGGTCCTATCGCCGCTTTATCCTGCATTACGCCCACCTGTGCGCCAAGGCTGGCGGGGTTGAATCGTTTTGCATCGGATCGGAGTTGCGCGGCCTGACCACCCTGCGCGACGGGGTGGACAGCTTTCCGGTCGTGGCGGCCTTGCAGGCGCTGGCGGCGGATGTGCGCACCATCCTGCCCGATGCCAAAATCGGCTATGCGGCGGACTGGTCCGAGTATTTCGGCTATCACCCCGATGACGGTTCGGGCGATCTGCTGTTCCATCTGGATCCGCTTTGGGCCGATGACAACATCGACTTTATCGGTATCGACAACTATATGCCCCTGTCGGACTGGCGCGATACGGATGAGCAACTGGACAAGGCCAAGTCGATTTATGATCTGGACTATCTGACCGGCAATATTCGCGGCGGCGAGGGGTTCGACTGGTATTATGCCAATGCCGAAGCCCGCGAATTGCAGGTGCGTAGCCCGATCACCGACGGGGCTTACGAGGAACCTTGGGTCTATCGCTACAAGGACATTCTGAACTGGTGGCAACACGGCCATGCCAACCGTATCGGCGGGGTGCGCGAGGCGGCGTATACGCCATGGCTGCCGCGCTCCAAACCGATTTGGTTTACCGAGATCGGCTGTCCGGCGGTGGACAAGGGCACCAACCAGCCCAATGTGTTTATCGACCCGAAAAGCTCGGAATCCTTTTACCCGTATCATTCGACCGGCGGGCGGGATGACGCGATCCAGAATGCCTATCTGCGCGCCATGTACCGGTTCTGGAATGACCCGGACAACAACCCCGAAAGCCCCGAATACGCGGGCCGTATGGTGGATATGACCCGGGCGCATGTCTGGGCCTGGGATGCGCGGCCATGGCCCGATTTTCCCAACCGGTTGTCGGTCTGGTCGGACGGCGACAATTACCGGCGCGGGCATTGGTTGTCGGGGCGGGCGAGCGCGGCGGCGCTGGGCGAGGTCGTGCGCGAAATATGCGCAAGATCAAAGGTTTACGATGTCGATACCACCGATCTTTACGCCATGGTTGACGGCGCGGTTTTCGATTCGAATGAAACCGCGCGCGCCGCGTTGCAGCCCTTGATTCTGGCCTATGGGGTGGAATGTCACGAGCGCAACGGCCAGCTGGTGTTCAGCACGCGCGACGGGGTGGCGCAGGTGCGCCTTGGCCCCGATGATCTGGCGGTCGAGGGTGAAGACCCCGCCCTTAGCCTGACCCGCAACCCCGATGCCGAGGTCTCGGCGCGGGTGCGTATCGGCTATTATCAGGCCGATAACGACTATCAAAGCGGGGCTTCGGAGGCGGGATATCCGGACGAGACCCAGCCCAAGATTACCACCTCGGCCCTGCCGCTTGCCCTGACTTCGGGGCAGGCGCATGCGGTGGCGGCGCGCTGGCTGGCCGAGGCGCGGGTTGCGCGCGACAGTCTAGAGTTTTCCCTGCCGCCCAGCCGGATGATGCTGGGCGCCGGCGATGTGGTAGAGATGGCCGAGGGCGAGGTACTGACCTCGTATCGTATTGACAAGGTTGAAGATACCGGCCTGCGCAAAATCACAGCGACGCGTGTCGAAGCGGGGGTTTATCGCCCCGAACTGGCCGAGGACCGGCACTATGAATACGGCGGGATCACCGCATCGGGGCCGGTTTATGCCGAGTTCATGGACCTGCCCTTGCTGCGCGGTGACGAGGTGCCCCATGCGCCGCATATGGCCGTGACAGCAACGCCATGGCCCGGCGAGGTGGCGGTATATGATGCCAACACCGATGCGGGCTATAACCTGCTGGATACGGTGCCCAACCGCGCCACAATGGGGGTGTTTCTGGATGATCTGCCCCGCGCCGATCCGGCCCGATGGAGCCGCGCAAGCGTTCGGGTGCGGCTGGTTAGCGGCACATTGCAATCCAAAAGCACGCTCGACGTGCTGAACGGGGCAAACCTGATGGCGGTGCGCAACGGGTCGGGCGACTGGGAGGTCATGCAGTTTCGCGATGCCACCCTGATCGGGCCGAACGAATACCGCCTGTCCAATCTGCTGCGCGGGCAGGCCGGCACGGACGGGATTATGCCCGATCTTTGGCCTGCGGGCACCGATCTGGTGGTGCTGGACGGGGCGCAGGTGCAACTGGACCTGCAAAGCAGCCAGCGCGATATGCTGCGCCATTACCGGATCGGGCCGGCGTCACTTTCCTATGACAGCCCGCGCTATATGCATCTGGAAACCAGCTTTGCCGGAGTGGGGTTGCGGCCCTATCCCATAGCCCACCTGAAGAAAGACGGCAACAAATACACCTGGATCCGGCGCACGCGAATTGACGGTGACAGTTGGGCCGGTCTGGATGTGCCGCTGGGCGAGGAAAGCGAATCCTACCATATCCGCGTGATCAAGGACGGGGTTCAGCTGCGCGAAAAAACCAAGGGATCGCCGGTCTGGTTCTATACCAACAGCAAGCAGACGGCTGACGGGGTGACCAAGCCCTATCATATCGAAGTTGCACAAATCTCGGCCAGTTTCGGACCGGGGCCTTATACAAGGATCACAATCAATGACTGACACCTATAATTTCCAGATGCCGTTGATCGACGCGGCGCAGGCGCAAAAACATGTGACGATTAACGAGGCACTGGCCCGCGCGGATGCGGCTGTGCAGTTGCGGCTGGTGGCGCGCAATGTAACGGTGCCGCCCGCCGCTGTGGACGGTGCGGCCTATGGTGTGGGCGTGGGCGGCGTGGATGACTGGAGCGGCCATGACGGCTCGGTCGCGGTATATGCCAACGGGGGCTGGGTGTTTATGGTGCCCAAAGCCGGCTGGCGCGGCTGGGACGAAAGCGCGGGCGTGCCGATTGTCCATGACGGCACCGACTGGCGCAGCGACGCGGTCAGCATTTCGGCGGGCGGGGCGGTTACGCGCTGGCGTATTGCCGAGATCGACCACGTTATCGGGGCGGGGGCGACCTCTACCACCATCAATATCATTCCGGCCAACGCGCAGGTTGTCGGGGTAACCGGGCGGGTGATCAGCGCCATTACCGGCACCGGAATCGGCAGCTGGTCGCTGGGGGTTGCGGGGGCGGTGAACCGCTATGGCTCGGGGCTGGGTCTGGGGCTGAATTCCTATGCCAAGGGCCGGTCGGGCCAGCCGCAAACCTATTACGCCGCCACGCCGCTTTTGCTAAGCGCCGATGCGGGAAGTTTCGGCGCGGGAACGGTGCGGTTATGCGTGCATTACGTCGAAATATCGGAACCTTACGCGGTATAACCGGTGGTGCTATGCGCCCGAACACCTGATGCAACGCACCGCCAGCGGGGCCAGTTCCAGGCGTTCGGGCGGAATTTCGTCGCCGCAGCCGATGCAATAGCCGTAATCGCCTGCGTCGATCAGCGAGAGCGCATGGGCGATGCGGGTACGCTCGGCATCGCGTCGGGCCTTGGTCGCATGGGCCATGGCCTGCTGCTGCATCGCATCCATGCGCGACAAGCGCCCGACCGATTGCTGGTCCAGCGTTACGGTCTTGCGGGAATCGGCGTTGAGCGCATCGTCGCGGTCCAGCGCCTGTAAGCGCTGGTGCAGCCGGTCCCGATAACGGTTAATTGTAGCCTGATCCAAAGTTTTATCCGCTTAATGCTTGTAATCCAGGCTCAATTCTATGATCTTTACTTCAATTGCCAAGCAAAAACGGCATTGGAGTGAGCCATGACCCAGATAAGGGCACAAATTTCGACCATCGATCCGGTTTGGGCAGCGATCCGTACGCAGGGTAACGAGATTATCCGCAACGAACCGTCGATGGCGGGGTTGATCTATGGCGGTATTCTGCATCACAAATCGCTCGAAACCTCGCTGGGCTATCGAATCGCGCAGAAACTGGCCTCGGGGGATATGACCGAGTCGGTGCTGAACGAGATTTGCTGCGAGGCTTTTGCCGCTGACCCGGATCTGGGGCGCGCCGCAAGGGCCGATATCGTGGCGGTGCTGGATCGGGATCCGGCCTGCCATCGCCATATCGAGCCGCTGCTTTATTTCAAGGGCTACCTTGCGGTGCAGGCTTATCGGGTGACCCACTGGTTGTGGAGGAATGACCGCAAGGACATTGCCCAGTTCATGCAGACCCGTGCCTCCGAGGTATTCGGCGTGGATATCCACCCCGGCGCAACCGTGGGTAAAGGGCTGATGATTGACCACGCGCATGCGATTGTTATCGGTGAAACGGCGGTGGTCGGGGATAATGTGTCGATGCTGCACTCGGTGACGCTGGGCGGTACCGGCAAGGAAGGTGGCGACCGACATCCGAAAATCGGAGACGGGGTACTGCTGGGCGCCGGAGCCAAGGTGCTGGGGAATATTTCGATCGGCCATTGCAGCCGCGTCGCCGCCGGTTCGGTGGTTCTGGCCGCGGTGCCACCCAATAAAACCGTGGCTGGCGTTCCCGCCAAGATTGTTGGCGAAGCAGGCTGCGATCAACCGTCCAACGAAATGGACCAAACCCTGTCCCACTGAAACCGGGCCTCTCCCGCCCGTCGTCGGCGCATTGCTTACGCAATACGCCTCCTCCCGTTGGGCCGGGGCGTCTGCCTCTGCGGGGAGCCGCAAGCGGCCCCCCTTATCGGCAGAGCTTGTGCGCGGCACAAGCAGGGGGCCAGCCCCCTCTGGCGCAAGCGCCATTCACCCCTCCTCGGGATATTTAGGAAAAGAAGAAGATGAGACTTCCAATTTTCATAAATACTCTCAGGGGGGAGCGACGCATGTCGCGAGGGGGCGGAACGCCCCCCTACCGACCGCAGGTCGGCCCGGCCCAAACGGAAGTCGTGTTTGCGCAAGCAAACGCGACTGGAGTGCGGGAGCGCTACGGGGTCAGCTTTCGTCCCAGATGATATC
The DNA here is from genome assembly GCA_027069385.1 of Paracoccaceae bacterium. GTDB lineage: Bacteria > Pseudomonadota > Alphaproteobacteria > Rhodobacterales > Rhodobacteraceae > UBA3077. The sequence continues at coordinate 20,938 of JALXER010000285.1, read as the reverse complement.
TTGCGCTTTGGTTTTGCGGGCGTGTTTTTTCAGTTTCCGGTCGCGGCGTGCGGCGCTGTTTCGTCCGCCATAAAGGCTGCGAATGCGGCTGATACTGCCATAGGATCCTTTGGATACCCAGATCGGAATGGACAGCAGCGCCGGTGTTACGACCAGAGTCAGCACCGTGGCCAGGCCCAGACCGAACACAACCGCGGTCGCCAGTTGTTTCCACCACAGCGCGGTGGGGGCATCGATGGTATAGCCGCCGTTGATAAAGTCGAGCGACAGGCCGATCATCATCGGGGTCAGGCCGGCCATGGTGGTGATGGTGGTCAGCAGTACCGGCCGAATACGGGCTTCGGCGGTACGGGTAATGGCCTCGATTCGCGGTAGGTATTGCGAGAATTCCTGATAGGTATCGATCAACACGATATTGTTGTTCACCACAATACCGGCCAGCGCCACCACGCCGGTGCCGGTCATGATAAAGCTGAACGGCTGGTTGAACACCAGCATCCCGATCAGCACACCCGTGGTCGACAGGACCACCGCAACCAGCACCAGAATCGAGTTGTAGAACGAGTTGAACTGCGCCAGCAGGATCACGAACATCAACCCGAGCGCCGCGATGAACGCAGCCCCCAGAAACGCCATGGTTTCGGCCTGTTCTTCAGAATCACCGGTAAATTCCCATTCGACCGAAGCGGGCAGCACCGCGTCGTTTTCCAACCACTCGGTTATCACCCCGATCCGTTCGTTGGCGTTAAATCCCTCGGCCGTATTGGCGGTCACATTGAAATAGCGTTCCTGATTGATCCGGTTGATCTGCCCCAGCTTGGGCACCGGACTGCGCGATACGAAATTCGACAGCGGCACCAGCGCCTGGGGCGTGCGCACCCGCAGGGTATCGAGGGTCGACAGTAGCCGGTCTTTTTCGGGAAAACGCACGCGGATATCGATCTCGTCATCCGAGGTTTCGGTGCGCATGGTGCCAAGGGTCAGCCCGCGGGTAACCAGTTGCACCATGCCCCCGATAGAGGCCACATTGGTGCCAAACCGACCCGCCTGTTCCACATCCACATCCAGTTGCCAGTCAATGCCGGGCAGGGGGCGGGTGTCTTCCTGGTCAACCAGCCCTTCCAGCCCGTCCATATAGGTGCGCACGGTTTGCGTTGCGCTTAGCAGGTCTTCCCATGACGAACTTTTGAGTCGCAAGAACACATCGGCCCCGTTGGCCGGGCCTTTGGATTGCTCGACAATCTGGGCCTGAATGCCGGGCAGGGCGGTCAGGCGGGCGTTTAGTTCGGCGATAATCTCCTTGCCCGGTGCGTGAGTGCCCCATTCGCCCAATTCAATCTGGATCTCGCCAATGGTATCCTTGGGTTTGATCGCCCCGCCGTTATTGGTGTTCAGCCCGCCCGAACCGGCAAAGGCAAACACATAATCCACCCCGTCAACCCCGCGAATGGCCTCTTCGGCCTGACGAACCAGCCGGTCCTTTTCTTCCAGCGACAGGTTCCCGCGGGCCCGCACATAGGCCACGGCGCGTTCGGGTTCGGTTTCGACAAAGAACTCGAATCCGTTATTGTTTTGCTGGAACTTGACCACCACAAAGGTAACGAACAGGCCAACCGCCAGCAGGGTCAGGACCGGCATCACCGGATTGCCGGCGATCAGGTGGATGATGCGGCCAAAACCGGTACGCCGATAGCCGGCCTTTGCGACCTTTTCACGTTTTTTGGGTTTCAGACTGGCGGCAAAGACCGACAAAAACAGCGCCGAAATGGCAAATGCCAGGCCACCCGCCGCCACCGAGGTTGCCAGCGCATACATGACCGAAAAAAATGTTACCGCGCCCAGAGCAAGGGTAATTGCCAGCCGTTTCAGGAACCCCATTTTGGCGTGGATGGTCAATGACAGCCGCTCCATCCAGTGCGAGATCCGCCCCGTTACCCCCCCGACCACCGGCAGATAGATCAGTGCGACCAGTAACGACGCTGTCAGCACAATAATAATGGTGACCGGCAAATGCGCCATGAACTGCCCCGCCACGCCGGGCCAGAACAGGAACGGCAAAAAGGCGCAAAGCGTGGTGCCGGTTGACGAAATGATCGGCCAGAACATCCGCTTGGCTGCCATGCCGTAGGCGCGCATCGGGCCGATGCCTTCGGCAACCTTGGTATCCGCGTATTCGACCACGATAATCGCGCCGTCCACCAGCATCCCCACCGCCAGAATCAGCCCGAACATCACGATATTGGAGATAGAGATATCCAGTATTGCCAGAATGGCAAAGGTCAGCAGGAACGAGGTAGGGATCGCGAATCCGACCAGCAGGCTAGAGCGGATCCCCAGCGAGCCAAGCACCACAATCATCACCAGCGCAATTGCGGTCAACACCGAGGCCAGCAACTGGTCGACCATATTCTGCACCTCCGACGAGGTATCGAGGCTGAAGTTCACCTGTACCGCCTGTTGCAGTTCCAGCGGCCAGTCGGCGATGTGTTCGGCCACCGTTTGGCGCACCAGCGCCACCGTATCGATCAGATTGGCGCCTTTGCGTTTGACCACCTGCAGGGCCACCGTGTCTTCGCCGTTAAAACGGGCGGTGCCGCGCCGGTCCTCGAAGGTCAGGCGGATATCGGCGATGTCGCCAAGGGTGATCACCCGGTCGCCATTGGTCTTGATGGGCAGATTATAGACGTCTTGCGGGTCGTTGAAAGCCGACGGAATTTTAATGGCATAGGCGCCCGAGCCGACCTCTACCTCGCCCGCCGCAATCAGCCGGTTGTTATTGTTGACCACGTTGATCAATTCACCGGCGGTGACGTTATAGGCCTCCAGCTTGAGCGGGTCGATGATCACTTCGAGCATCTCGTCCCGCTGGCCGGCAATGCCGACTTCCAGCACTTCGGACAGGCCTTCTATGGTGCCTTGCAAGTCTTTGGCGGCCTGCAACAGAGTGCGTTCGGGCACCGAGCCGGACAGGGCCAGAATAATCACCGGAAATTCGGAAAAGTTGACCTCGTTGATGGTGACCGAGGCCACCCCGTCGGGCATGTCGTTTTGCGCCTGACTGACCTTGTCGCGCACGTCGGCAATGGCCGATTCGCGGTCCCAGTCAAAGCCGAATTCCAGAAACACGCCGCCATAGCCCTCGGCGGCGGTGGCCGACATTTTTTCAACGCCGGTGACGTCGGACAGCTTGTTTTCCAACGGTTTGACCAGCAGGCGTTCGGAATCCTCGGCTGAAATGCCCGGATAGATCACCGAAACGAACAGGATCGGAATCTCGATATCCGGCGCGCCCTCTTTGGGCAGGGTGGTATAGGCATAGCCCCCGGCAATCAGCGACATCAGGATGAACGCCAGAATCATCCGCGCGCGGCCAATGGCCCAGTCAACCATGCCGACCATCAGGGCGCATCCTGTAGGGTAACGGTTATGGCGCGCCCGTCGGTCACATATTCCTGACCCACGATTATCACGTCAACCTGTTCAGGCAGGCCCGACAGCCAAAAGCCGTTCTCGGCATCACGGATGATCTGCACCGGAACGAACTTGGCCACGTCGTCTTGGGCGATGCGCACGCCCAGCGTGCCCTCGTCATCCAGCGTCAACACGTTTTCGGGCAGCAGATGGGCGCGCTCGCCTGCATAGGCAATGGCGATTTGCACGGTCTGGCCCTCGCGGATCGTCAGGCCCGGATTAGGAATGCGGACTTCGAGCCGGAAGGTGCGGGTCAGCGGATCGGCCGAGCGTGAAATGAACGTCACCCGCCCCAAGACCTGTTGCCCCGACAGGAATTCGGCACCGGCCTGTTGGCCGACCTCCAGATTGGGCACATCCAGTTCGGGGACAAACCCGACCAGCTTGATTTCGTCCAGCGCTATCACCGTGGCGCAGGGCGCGCCGGGTTGCAACAGGCTGCCCAGTTCGGCGGTGTCGGATTCAAGCAAGCCGTCAAAGGGCGCCCTGATGTCCAGTTGTTCGATCATCCGTTCAACCCGCTGCACATTGGCCTTGGCCGATTCCAGCCCTGCCAGCGCGGCGATGGCGCTGTTTTCGGGGCCAAAGCCGCGTTCGGCCAGTTGCGTTGCGGTATTGGCGCTGGCTTCGGCCTCGGACTGGCGGGCGCGGGCCTCGGCCAGTTGGGCGTCCAGCGTGCCGGTATCGAGGTGGCAAAGCACCTGCCCGGCATAGACCGACGCGCCCTTGCGCAGCGGCTCGGACACCACGCGCCCCGCCCCTTCGGAGCGCACCTCTACCCGTCGCGCCGCCTCGGTCTGGCCGCGCAGCACCAGCCCCGATTGGACCTCGGCCGCAACCGAATGCACCGCAACCACCGATACCGCCGGATCAACGCGCGGCGCGTCAACGCGGGTGTTTAGCGGTTCTTCGGTGGTGTTGTCATACTTGCCAACCGGCGCAGGGTCGCCGGGGGTGGCCAGATTTCGGGCAAAACCGACTAGGGTATCGCGCTCGATCACCACGCCGTAGATAAACAGCGAGACAAGGATAGCCGTGATTAACTGAATTTTCTTCATAAAAGAAACCTTGTCCCCCGTATTGGACCGACCGGTCCCTTTTTGTCTGCGTAGCTAGATAATGGCTTTTGCGCCCGGGAACAAGATGCGCGCGAAAAAAGCCGCGAAAAAACGGCGTGAGCGGGTGAAACAGTTTGAAACCTGCTTTGTCTTTGCATCTGGATGGTCAACGCGCTAGTGTCCGCGCGCAAGAGATGCAGGAGAAGAAAAGTTGAGCGAAACTGATTCCTTTATTGAAGAGGTCACCGAGGAAGTCCGGCGTGACCGGCTGTTCAAGCTGTTCAAGAAATACGCATGGGTCGGGGCATTGGTGGTGTTGGCGCTGGTGGGCGGCACCGCCTATAATGAATATAGCAAAGCGCAAAAAACCAAGGCTGCCATGGCGGCGGGCGATACGATCAGCGCGGCGCTGGCTGCCAAGGATGCCGAGGCTTTGGCGCAACTGGCCAACAGCGACGCGCCCGCAGCGGTGATTGCCGGATTTGCCGAAGCCACCGTGCTGTCGGATGCCGGTGATACCGAAGCGGCGGTTGCGGCGCTTCAGGCCATTGCGGATCGCAGCGGTGTTGCACCGGTTTATACGCATCTGGCCCTGTTGAAAATTATCCTGCTGGACGGGGCCGCGCTTGACCCCGCGCGCCGCAGCGCGATCTTCGATATTATCACCGGACAGGACGCGCCATATCGGCTGCTGGCGATCGAGCAACGGGCCATCCAGCACCTGCGCGATGGCGAGACCGAGGACGCGCTGGCCGATTTTGCGCGGATCACCGCCGATGAAACCGCAACTCAGGGCTTGCGCAATCGCGCGCGACAGTTGACAATCGCCCTTGGCGGCAATGATCAGGAAACAAGCGGCTAGCAAAACAGGGTGTTGGTGATGAGTGGATCAGATATGGTAAAGCGCGGCATCCGCATGGGCGGTCTGTTTATGGTGGCGGCGCTGGTTTTGGCCGGTTGCAAGGAAAAGGATCTGATCCTGCCCGGCGAGCGGCACTCTATCCGGCCGCAGGAACAGCTGAACATGGTTGCCAATCCGGTCGGCATCGCGCTGGGCACGCCGCAATCCAATGCAAACTGGGCGCAAAAGAATTTTGGCGCCGATCATGTGGCCCCGCATGTGGCGCTGGCCGCCAACCCGACCCTGCGCTGGAGCGTGGATATCGGGCGCGGCGACAGTGACCGCTCGCGCATTACCTCGGAACCGGTGGTTGCGGGCGGCGTGGTCTACGCCATGGATGCGGGCGGCCATATCACTGCGGTTTCGGCGCAGGACCATGCGGTGCTGTGGCAGATCGATGTAACCCCGATCAGTGACGGCGACGGGGCGCAGGGCTTTGGCGGCGGTTTGGCGCTGGACGGGGCGACGCTGTATGCGGGCACCGGTTTTGGCGAATTGCTTTCGATCGATGCGGCCAGCGGAGCGATTGGCTGGCGCTACGGGTTTGACGCGCCGGTGCGCTCGGCCCCGACAGTGGCGGGCGGACGGATCTTTCTGGTCACGCGCGACGATATCGCCTATGCGGTTGACCGGCGCGGCAGTCTGGTCTGGAATATTGCCGGCCCCGAGGCCAGCGGCGCGCGCGTTCTTGGCGGTGCCAGCATTGCGGTACGCGGGCAAAATGTCGTGGTTCCGTTCAGTTCGGGGCGGGTTTACGGCGTGTCGGTCAGCGGGGCGGTGCGCTGGATGGTTGACGTTAACCAAAGCGCCCTGTCCACGGTGCGCGGCACCATTGGCGAAATCTCGGGTGATCCGGTGATTGCCGGCGGTCGGGTGATCGTTGCCAATCAGGGCGGCCAGACCGTAGGCCTGAACCTGAACACCGGAATCCAGAGCTGGTCTGTGCCGCGCGGGGCGCTTGGCCCGGCGGCGGTTATTGGCGGCTCGGCCTTTGTGGTCAGCAATGACAACCAGCTTTTGCGGATCAATGCCAGCAATGGTGCGGTCATCTGGGCCACGCAACTGCCCGAGTACAAGAAACCCGAAAAGCGCAAGGGATATATCTTCCATTACGGGCCGATTGTGGCGGGCGGTCAGGTGATCGTGGCAGGCACTGACGGGCAAATGCGGTTCTTTGATCCGGCCAGCGGTGGCCTGACCGGCGCGCAGGCCATCCCCGGCGGCGCGGCCTCGGCCCCCGTGGTGGCGGGCGGTGTTTTGTATGTCCAAAGCCGCAACGGCAAACTTCTGGCTTTTCAATAAGCATCAATCGGGGTAAGAGCCATGTTTGCGGGCGCTGCTGCCCGCCAAGCTGCTATGATTGGCAACCCCATGTCGTTTAGTCTGGCCATTGTCGGCCGCCCCAATGTCGGAAAATCCACCCTGTTCAACCGGCTGGTTGGCAAGCGGCTGGCGCTGGTCGATGACCAGCCCGGCGTGACGCGGGACCTGCGCGAGGGCGAGGCCCGCCTTGGCGACCTGCGGTTTACCGTAATCGATACCGCCGGACTGGAGCAAGCCACCGACGAAAGCCTGCAAGGCCGCATGCGTGCCCTGACCGAACGCGCCGTCGATATGGCCGATGTGTGCCTGTTCATGATCGACGCCCGCGTCGGGGTAACCGCCGATGATCAGGTCTTTGCCGAGATCCTGCGCCGTCGCGGGGGGCGGGTGATTCTGGCGGCCAACAAGGCCGAGGGCAAGGCCGGAGAGGCGGGCTATTACGACGCGTTCTCGCTGGGGCTGGGCGACCCGATCCAGCTGTCTTCGGAGCATGGCGAGGGTCTGGAAGACCTGTATCAACTGCTGATGCCCATATCCGACGAATTCGAGGATCGGGAATTCGAGCCGGAAATCAACATAGATATATCCGACGCGGTGGACGAGGAGGGTGAGGCCGAAGCCATCCCCGATACCCGCCCGTTGCAAATCGCCGTAGTAGGCCGGCCCAATGCCGGTAAATCAACGCTGATCAACCAGATACTGGGCGAAGAACGCCTGCTGACCGGCCCCGAGGCAGGGATTACCCGCGATGCGATTTCGGTGCGTACCAACTGGGAAGGCCGCGAGTTCAGGATTTTTGACACGGCGGGCATGCGCAAAAAGGCCAAGGTGCAGGAAAAACTGGAAAAGCTGTCGGTCTCGGACGGGCTGCGGGCGGTGAAATTTGCCGAAGTGGTGGTGGTGCTGCTCGACGTGCAGGTGCCGTTCGAACAGCAGGACCTGCGCATCGCCGATCTGGCCGAGCGCGAGGGCAGGGCGGTTGTCGTCGCGGTCAACAAGTGGGATCTGGAGGGGGAAAAGGCGCAAAAACTAAAAGACCTGCGCGAAAAATTCGGCCGCCTGCTGCCGCAACTGCGCGGCGCGCCAATGGTGATGGTTTCGGCGCTGACCGGTAAGGGGCTGGACCGGTTGTATGCCGCAATTACCAAGGCGCACGAAGTCTGGAATACCCGTATTTCGACCGCGCGCCTGAACCGCTGGCTGGCTGCCCAGATCGAGGCACACCCGCCGCCCGCTCCGGCCGGACGACGGATCAAAATGCGCTATATGACCCAGGTCAAAACCCGGCCGCCTACTTTTGTGGTGTTTACCTCGGTGCCCGATGCCGTGCCCGCCAGCTATACGCGGTTTCTGGTCAACGGCCTGCGCGAAGCCTTCGACATGCCCGGCACCCCGATTCGCCTGTTCCTGCGCGCGGGCGATAACCCGTTTGCCGCCAAGGCGAAGAAACGCAAAATCCATTAGACTTGCGTTGGTTTTCTTGTCCGCCATTGCCAAGCCATCGGCCAACAGCCCGATGGGGCGCTGACGGATACGGGGCGGGCACCTGATCGCGCCGCCCCCCTAAGCCCGTCGGTGAGGCGTTGCCCGACTGGGAAGACCTTGTGCGCCGCTCATTTGCGGACCGTGATTATAGGTTGGCGGGCGGAGAATCGCTGAACCAGACCGCGACCCGAGCCTTTGCAGCCCCGAAAAGGGTTCACGGCGACGGGCGCGCGGCACCCCCTGGTGGCGTCGCACGTCAACCTTATCGCGCCGGTTTCGAGGCAGATCTATTCATGCTTTGGCTTCGAAGGTTGGCAGGACATGGGGACCCCGCATATCTATCGGCTTGGTTTTACGGGCGGGGTTTCACCCTTACCCCGACTCGGAGCGCTCCCGCAGTCCAGCCCGCGATTGCGTTCCGCAATCACGGGCTTCCCTTTGGGCCGGGCCGCCCTTCGGGCGGCAGGGGGGCGTTCCGCCCCCTCGCGACATTCGTCGCTCCCCCCTGAGAGTACTTATGAAAAATGGAAACCTTTGTCGCCTCACGCATGTGACGGGGGTACGGGGGCTGGCCCCCGGGGCCGACCGAAGGTCGGCCCGGCCCAACGGGAGGAGGCGCATTGCGAATGCAATGCGCCGACGACGGGCGGGAGCGCTATGATTCGTGATCAGGACAGGTGTTGGGCGATCAGGCGGTCTGCCTCATCCGCTGCTGTTGCCAGACCGGATTTATCTTCGCCGGGGTGGAAGCGGGCGCGGGTGGCGGTGGGCATCGGGTTGGGCGTATGCAGGATTACCCTTGGTTTCAGGCGTTCGGTTTCGGCCTGCCAGCTTTGCACCAGCGATTTGGCCGCAGCTTTGGACGCGCCATAAGCCCCGAAGAACCGTTCACCCTGATGCGGGTCATCCATAAATATCGCCACCCCGTCCGGCGCTACCTTCAGCAGCGGTTCGCATAGCGCGATAATCCGGGCCGTGGCGCGGGCATTAACCGCCAAAACACCGTCATAATCCTTGTCGGTTATCTGGTTGACCGGCGTCAGAAGCGGTGCTTTGACCGCGCAGTGGACCAGCACATCCAGATGCCCCCAGCGTTCATAGATCGACAGGCACAGCCGTTGCAGCCCGCCTTCGTCGGTAATGTCGAGCGGCACCAGCGTGATCCCCGAGATCGGCTCTACCTGATCGGCCAGTTCTTCCAGCCCGCCCACGGTGCGGGCCAGTGCCACGATGTGATAGCCCTGCTTTGCCAGAGCAACTGCCGTGGCATAGCCAAGGCCGCGCGATGCGCCGGTCACCAGCGCGATTTTGTTTTGCTGTTCCATGGCGGCGCTTTTAGGCGCTTTTCCGGACGAATTACAGAGGATTTTATGCCGCGGCCTTGATCTTGCCCGCGTTTGCCGTCACAAAGGCGATAACCGGGCCATTCAAACCATTTGAACAAGGAAATGCAGATGAACAAGAGCATCCCCCTCTCGCAATTTTTATGGAGCACCAACACCGCATTGCGACAAGCCGTGCTGGTTGTTGCCGGTATTCTGGTGCTGGCCCTTAGCGCCAAAATCAAGGTCATGATTCCCTATTCGCCGGTGCCGGTCACCATGGGCACTTTTGCGGTGCTGACCCTCGGGGCGGCTTATGGGCCGCGGCTGGGGCTGGCAACCATCCTTGGCTATATGCTGATCGGCGCGCTGGGCTTCGATGTTTTCGCCTCTTCTAGCGCCGAACTGAGCGGCTGGCATTATATGGCCGGATCGACGGGCGGCTATCTGGTCGGGTTTGTGCTGGCAACGCTGTTGCTGGGCCATGCGGCCACGCGCGGCTGGGACCGTTCAGTGCTGAAAATGGTGCCGGTGCTGATGGCGGCCAACGCGGTGATCTATGGGCTGGGCATGGGCTGGCTGGCCTATCTGTACGGCTTTGATCTGCAAACCGCCTTTGCCAAAGGCATGGCGCCGTTCCTGCTGGGAGACGGGATCAAGCTGGCGCTTAGCGCGCTGTTGCTGCCCGCTGCCTGGGCGCTGGTGAAACGCATCAAGGGCGCATAGGGTGGCCAAACCTGGCGCATCCATGGCCTTTTTCAGCGCGACTCTGGCCTTTCTGGGCTTTTTCGCGCTGACATTGTTTATGATGATGGCCGGGCGGTTGCCGCTTTCGGTGCTGCACATGATGCCGGTGATTTTTGGCGGTGCGGCGGTGCTGGAACTGGGCGCGGTGGTGTTTGGCTACAAAAGCCGCCATCGCCGTCTGGGCTGGATCGCGATGCTTTTCGGCATTTCAATCCTGCTGGTCATTGCCATGTTTTTCATTCAGGGGCGGGTTATTTGACCCGACGGGGGTGCTGTGAAACAATCAATTGACGACCTCGACCGGAAAATCCTGCGCCTGCTTCAGCACGACGCGCTGATCTCGCTTGAAGAGATCGCGCGACTGACTGGCTCCTCCAAAACGCCGGTCTGGACCCGGATCAAGAAAATGCGGGAAAACGGGGTGATCCGCAAAACCACGGTGATTGTGGACCCGAAAAAAACCGGCTTTGACGCCTGCTTTTTTGTGCTGGTCAAGACCAGCGAGCACGATGCCGACTGGCAGGCCCGTTTTCTGAACTCCCTGAACGCCCGCCCCGAAGTGCAAGAAGCCCACCGGCTGGCCGGAGAGATCGACTATATTCTAAAGGTGCGGGTGGCCGACGCGGTGGCCTATGACAAGTTCTATCAAAGCCTGATCGCCGAGGTGAAAATATTCAACGTTACGGCGCTGTTGTCGATGGAAGAAATCAAATCCACCACCGCGCTGCCGGTATAGTACCCGCAGCCAAAGCTGCGGGTACATGGTGCGGATCGCCGGTTTACTGTACTTTCAGCGCGCCGTTGCCAACCGCGACCATGATAAATCCGCTATTGGTCACCTTCAACGGCGAGCCGTATTTGATATTAACCTGAAGCGGTACCGCCCAGATCTGTTTCTTGGCCGAGCCGATATTGATCGGCTTGCCTTTGACCGTGGCACTTACATCGAGGGACCAGCCCCAAAGCACCTCTACCTTTTTGGCATAGACCGTGAAATTGGTCATATAAACCGACCCCGGCGACTTTTCGGTTACGCCCGAATGGTTGAACCGATAGGCGAATTCCGCGTCGATCACATCGACGCCATAAGCATTCTTGACCTTGAGTGGCCATGTGTTGGCGGTTGATTTCCAGCCCGAAAGTTCGTTATCCTTTACGCCGGTCGGAATAGCCGAACAAAACGCGGATTTGGCGCTGGTCGCGGCTTTGCCATCCATAACGATATCCCATGCGGTTTTACCGGTATTGACGGCGGTATCAATTGCATCTGTGGTGTCACTCATTTCTGTATCTCCTGAAAAAAATTGATAAAATCGCTTACTTCGGCTTGGTCATTACGACCTTGCCAACGGAGAACCGTTTTTTCAGGTCGTCGATGGCGATTTTTTCCATCTTCTCGACCTCGGTCTTGGCCTTTTTGTCTTTGGAAACCAGCTTTTTGTCAGCCGCGATCGATTTCAGAAATTTCTTCATCGCCGGCGCAAAAGTCTTGTCTTTCTTGGCGAAAGCCTTTTTCAGGTTTTCCGCTTCTTTCAGGCTTTTACCCTTTTTCTTTAAATCGTCAGGGGCCTTTTTGATAAACTGCTGCAACGCGGCAAGTGTTGGATCGGACGCCATTGGTACACTCCTTTTCTATGATATGCGTTTTGAATAAAACCTCGATAATAGTGAATATTTGTTAATAGTGAATATTTGTTGGTTTAAATCTGTTTTTCAAGATTTAACCGCATTAAAATGCGTTTATCACGCCAAATTCACGCAATAAAACAACCTATAGTCCGGAAAGGTTGCTGAGTAACTCGGCCACGTTGCGGCTGTTGAATTTGGTCAGCAGGCGGGCGCGGTAATCGTCGATGGTGCGCGGCGACAGGCCCAGTTCGCGGGCGATTTCCTTGCTGGTCAGGCCCTTGCCAAGGCGCAGTACCACCTGACGTTCGCGCGGGGTCAGTTCGACCTCGGGGCGGGTGTCGGAAATGTCGGCAAATGACAGAATGGCGCGTTTCAGCGGGTCGTCGGGTGTTGGCGTGGCCACGCGCACCCGCGCCCAGAACATGGTGCCGTCCTTGCGCTGCACAAGGCGTTCGTCGCTGTAACGGCCGGTTTCGCGCAGCGGTTTCAGGCCGACATCGCGGATGGCGTCGAATTCGGCGCGGCTGGGGTATAGGATGCGGAATGACTGGTTGATCAACTCGGCCCGGTCATAGCCGAACATCTGCGCAAAGGTGCGGTTGCAGGCCTTGATTACCCGCTGTTCGGTCAGCACCAGCCCGACGGGCGACAGATCAAACGCCAGTGCCTGCAATTCATTCATTAACCGTAACCCTACCGTATTGCGACCGATCCGGTCGTTGGGTCAATATTGCACAAATCCGGTAACATGATCAAGGAGCGGCGGTGCCAGATCTGACAAAACAGTTTTTGAAACGGGTTGATGATGCGCGCGACGACCTGATCGCCCTGACGCAGGATCTGATCCGTATTCCCACGGTCAATCCGCCGGGCAACGATTATCTGGCCATTTGCGAGTATCTGGACCGGCGCCTGAAATCTCGCGGTTTCGAAACCGAGCTGGTGCGGGCAAAGGATACGCCCGGTGATTCAGACAAATACCCGCGCTGGAACATCGTTGCGCGTCGTACCGGTGCGCATGGCGGCGATTGTGTGCATTTCAACAGCCATATCGACGTGGTCGAGGTCGGCCACGGCTGGACCCATGACCCGTTTGGCGCGGCGCTGGTTGACGGGCGGATTTACGGGCGCGGCTCGTGCGATATGAAGGGCGGGCTGGCGACCTCTATCATCGCGGCAGAGGCCTTTCTGGACACCTGGCCCGATTTCAGCGGCGCGGTGGAGATTTCCGGCACCGCGGATGAGGAGACCGGCGGCTTTGGCGGGGTGGCATACCTTTGTGAGCAGGGCTTTTTCAGCCCCGAAAAGGTGCAACATGTCATCATCCCCGAGCCATTCAAGGACCGCGTGTGCCTTGGCCATCGTGGCGTATACTGGGCCGAGATTGAAACCCACGGCCGTATCGCCCACGGCTCTATGCCGTTTCTGGGCGATTGCGCCGTGCGCCATATGGGGGCGGTACTGGCCGAGATGGAATCCAGCCTGTTTCCGGCACTGGCGCGCAAACGCACCGATATGCCGGTGATCCCCGAAGGGGCCAGGCAAAGCACCATGAATATCAATTCGCTGCATGGCGGGCAGGCCGAGCCGGAGCCGGGCTTTACCGGCCTTCCCAGCCCCTGCGTACCCGACCGCGCCAAGATGATCGTTGACCGGCGGTTTCTGCTGGAAGAAAACATAGAAGATGTCGAGGCCGAGATCGTCGCGGTACTGGAAAAGGTCAAATCCGAGCGCGAGGGCTTTCGCTATGACATGCGCGAAATCCATCGGGTCATTCCCAGCATGACAGCCCGCGATGCGCCGGTTGTCACCACCGTATCGGCGGCGATTCAATCGGTGATGGGCAAAGAACCGCAATATGTGGTGTCTCCGGGGACTTATGACCAAAAACATATTGACCGCATCGGACGGATGAAGAACTGTATTGCCTATGGTCCGGGGATTCTGGATCTGGCACATCAGCCGGATGAATATATAGAGGTGGGCGATATGCTCGACTCTGCCAAGGTGATGGGCCTCGCCCTTGCCGAAATACTGACGGGCGAAACCCCGCTGAAAACCTAACGGAGGAAGATATGAAAACCATTTTAACCGGGGTAAGCGCATTGGCGCTGACGGCCTCTATGGCCTTTGCCCAAAGCACGATCACCATCGGCGACCAGTTGGAGCCGCCCTATCTTGACCCGACCGCCGGTGCTGCCGGTGCGATTGACAATGTGGTCTATGCCAACATCTATGAAGGGCTGACCCGCTTTGCCTCGGATGGCAGTATCATTCCGGGGCTGGCCGCAAGCTGGGATATTTCCGATGACGGGCTGACCTATACCTTCCACCTGCATGACGGGGTCAAATTCCATGACGGCTCGGACATGACCGCATCCGATGTGGTCTGGTCGTTGAACCGCGCCCGCGCCGAGGACAGCACCAACGCGCAAAAAGGCCTGTTCGCCGGAATTGCCGACGTAAGCGCCCCCGACGATACCACCGTGGTTGTGACCCTGGATGCGCCCAATGGCGGCTTTTTGTTCAACATGGCATGGGGCGATGCGGTTATCCTGAACGAGGGTGACGACATAGAGGCGCTCAAAACCCACCCCAACGGCACCGGCGCGTTCATGTTCGAAAACTGGGTGCAGGGTGACAGCATCACCATTACCCGCAACGATAATTATTGGGGCACCCCGGCCAAGCTGGAAGGCGCGACCTTCAAATATATCTCGGACCCGACCGCCGCTTTTGCCGCCATGATGGCTGGCGATGTGGATGCGTTTCCGGTATTTCCCGCGCCGGAAAACCTGCCGCAATTCGATGCGGACCCGCGGTTTAACGTGATCATCGGCTCGACCGAAGGCGAAACCATCCTGTCCACCAACAACGCCATGCCGCCGCTGGACAACCCCAAGGTCCGCGAGGCCGTCAGCCATGCCATTGACCGCAACGCGATCATTGACGGGGCGATGTTTGGCTATGGCACGCCGATCGGCAGCCATTTTGCTCCGCACCATCCGGCCTATATCGACCTGACCGGCGAGAGCGCCTATGACCCCGATCTGGCCCGTTCGCTGCTGGCCGAGGCGGGCTTTCCCGACGGGTTTACCACCACGTTGAAACTGCCCCCGCCCGCCTATGCCCGTCGCGGTGGCGAGATCATCGCCGCGCAGCTTAGGGCCGTGGGGATTGAAACCGAAGTCACCAATCTGGAATGGGCCGACTGGCTGGAACAGGTGTTCCATGGCGGCGATTACGGGTTTACCATCGTCAGCCATACCGAGCCGATGGATTTCGGGATCTATGCCAATCCGGACTATTATTTCCATTATGACAGCCCCGAATATCAGGCCTTGATGGAAAAACTGACCGCCGAAACCGATCCGGCCGTGCGTACCGAGCTGATGCAGGATGCGCAGCGGATGCTGGCGGCCGATGACGTGAACGGCTTTTTGTTCGAGCTGGCCAAAACCGGCGTAGCCAACGCCAAGGTCATGGGCCTGTGGGAAAATGCGCCCACCCAGGCCACCGACCTGACGGCGGTTTACTGGGCCGAGTAAGCCTTGTCATGTGGCCCGCGTTGTTTCGCGGGCCACATTTTTGCGACCTTTCCGCGCTGGATCCCCGATGCTGATCTATATTCTCAAACGGCTGCTATCGCTTGGCCTTAGTCTGGTTGCGGCCTCGGTGGTGATCTTTCTGGCCATCGAAGTCATGCCCGGCGATGCGGCGCAAATCATGCTGGGCATCAATGCCAGCCCCGACGCGGTAGAGGCCCTGCGTCAGGAACTGGGCCTGAACCTGTCGATCTATGCGCGCTATCTGTCATGGGTTGGCGGGCTGCTGAGTGGCGATTTCGGCGTGTCCTATACCTATCGCGTGCCGGTCACCGAGATGATCGGCGACCGGGTCTGGCTGTCCTTTCCCATGGCGATTTATGCGCTGGTGCTTTCAACCCTTATCGCCTTTCCCATCGGCATTATTGCCGCGGCAAAGCGCGGGTCATGGGCCGACTGGCTGGTTATGGGCGGAACGCAACTGGGGGTGGCTATTCCGAATTTCTGGTTTGCCATGCTGGCGGTGCAATTGCTGGCGATCAAGTATCACTGGTTCAGCGCCGGCGGCTTTCCGGGCTGGGAAAACCCGTTTCTGGCGATCCGGGCGCTGACCCTGCCGGCCTTTGTGCTGGCGCTGCCGCAGGCCTCTATTCTGGCGCGGGTGATGCGCTCGTCGCTGCTTGATACCCTGAGCGAGGATTTCATGCGCACCGCGCGCGCCAAGGGCAATACCCGCCGTCAGGCGCTGGTCAAGCATGCGTTGCGCAACGCGATGATTCCGGTGCTGACCATTCTGGGGCTGCAATTCTCTTTTCTGCTGGCCGGAGCGATCATCGTCGAAAAAATCTTTTTCCTGCCCGGTATCGGCAGCCTGATCTTTACCGCCATTTCGCAGCGCGACCTGATCGTGGTTGAAAGCGTGGTGATGCTGCTGGTCTTTGCTGTGATCCTTGTCACCTTTGTGGTCGATATCACCTATGCGGTGGTGGACCCGAGATTGCGCAGGAAAGCCCGATGATGCGCGCGTTCAAAATGCCCGGTTTCCTGATCGGGTTCATACTGGCGGGCATTTTCGTGCTGGCGGCGGCGGTATCTTTTTTCTGGACTCCGGATGCGGTGGACACGGTCGATATCGTGAACAAGCTGCATGTGCCCGACGCCAAAAACTGGTTTGGCACCGACCATTTCGGCCGTGATATCTTTTCGATGATCATGGTGGGTGCGCGCACCAGTATTGCGGTGGCCATCGTTGCGGTTGGCATCGGCATGGGGCTGGGGGTGCCGCTGGGGCTGGCGGCGGCGGCGCGTAAGGGATCAATTCTGGACGAGGTGATCATGCGCACCAACGACCTGATCTTTGCCTTTCCGGCGCTGCTGATTGCCATCATGATTACCGCCGCCTTTGGCGCGTCGGCGGTGAACGCCATTATCGCCATCGGTATTTTCAACATTCCGGTATTTGCGCGCCTGTCGCGCGGCGCGGCGCTGTCGCTCTGGACCCGCGATTTTGTGCTGGCGGCGCGGGTGGCGGGCAAAAGTCCGGCGCATATTTCGTTCGAACACATCCTGCCCAATATCCTGAACCTGCTGATTGTGCAGGGCACCATCCAGTTCAGCCTTGGTATTCTGGCCGAGGCGGCGCTGTCCTATGTCGGCCTTGGCGCGCAGCCGCCCACGCCAAGCTGGGGGCGGATGTTGGCCGAAAGCCAGACCATGGTGTCGTTCGCGCCGCATCTGGCGCTGTTTCCGGGCATGGCCATTGTGCTGACGGTGCTGGGCCTGAACCTGATGGGCGACGCGCTGCGCGACCTGTTCGACCCCAAGATACGGCGGGACCGCGCATGAGCATTCTTTCGATCTCTGGCCTGAACCTGACCATCGGCACCGTGCCGATTCTGCGCGATGTCAGCCTGTCGGCCCGCGCCGGAGAGATCCTGGCGGTAATCGGCGAGAGCGGCTCGGGCAAGTCGATGACCGCCTATTGCGTCAACCAGTTGCTGCCGCGCGGCGCGGTGGCAACGGGGCAGGTGCGGTTTGACGGGCAAGACATGCTGGCGCTGGACGAACGCGCCTTGTGTACCCTGCGCGGCGCCGATATCGGCATGGTGTTTCAGGAACCGATGACGGCGCTGAATCCGGTGCAGACCATCGGCGCGCAGGTGGCCGAAACCGTGCTGATCCACACCGGCAAAAGCAAGGCCGAGGCCCTGCGGATTGCTCGCGATACGCTGAACCGTTGCGGGTTGCCTGCCGCGCAATTCCCGCTGGACAAATACCCCCATGAACTGTCAGGCGGCCAGCGCCAGCGCGTGGTGATCGCCATGGCCATCGCCCTGCGCCCCAAGCTGCTGATCGCCGACGAACCGACAACCGCGCTGGATGTGACCACGCAGGCGCAAATCCTCGACCTGCTCAAAGGGCTGGTCAAGCAGGATAACATGGCCATGATGCTGATCAGCCACGATCTGGGCGTTGTGGCCGATGTGGCCGACCATATCGCCATTATGCGCAAGGGCGAGGTGGTGGAAAGCGGGCCTACGGCGCAAATCTTTGCCGAAATGAACCACCCCTATACCCGCGCCCTGTTCGAGGCCTCTAACCACATTCCCGACCGCGAGGCTCCGGCGGTCGATGCCCCGATCCTGAGCGTCAAAAATCTGGTGCGCGATTACCTGCTGCCGCGTAAATCGCTGTTTGGTCCGGCGCCCAAGTTTCGTGCGGTCAACGGGGTCAGTTTCGAGCTGAAGCGCGGCGAGAGTCTGGGGCTGGTCGGGGAATCGGGCTGTGGCAAATCCACCCTGACCCGCGCCATTCTGGGGCTGGAGGCGATTCAGGGCGGCGAGATCGTGATCAACGGGCACCGGATCGGGGCGGGGCAGTTTGTGCCGCGCGAATTGCGCCGCCAGATGCAGGTGGTCTTTCAGGACCCGTATGGCAGCTTCAACCCCCGTCACAAGGTGGCGCGGCTGGTGACCGAGCCGTTCCACCTGCTTTCCGACCCGCCCAGCGGCGCGGCGCGCAAGGCCGCCATCGACAAGGCGCTGACAGAGGTCGGCATGCACCCCGATGACGCCGACAAGTTTATCCATGAATTTTCCGGTGGCCAGCGCCAGCGTATCGCCATCGCGCGTGCCCTGATCATCGAGCCGGAACTGATTATTCTGGACGAGGCGGTCTCGGCGCTGGATGTGTCGATCCGCGCGCAAATCCTTGACCTGCTGGCCGATCTGTCGGACCGCCTGAACCTGTCTTACCTGTTCATCAGCCATGATCTGAGCGTGGTTCGCGCCATAACCGACCGGGTGCTGGTGATGAAATCGGGTGAATTTGTCGAGGTCGGCGACACCGGGCGCGTGTTCACCGACCCGCAACACCCCTATACCCGCGCCCTGATCGAGGCCGCACCAATACTGGAGATTACCCCATGAGCGAAACATGGTTCGATGCAAGCAAATGTCTGATTAACGGCGCATGGGTCGCGCCCGAGGGCGGCGAGACATTGCCGCTCGAAAACCCGTCGGACGGGTCCGAACTGGCGCAGATCGCGCGGGGGCGGCGCGCCGATGTGGATAAGGCGGTGGTGGCGGCGCAGGGCGCGCTGGATGGTGCATGGGGGGCGATGACCGCGCTGGAACGGGGGCGCGTGCTGATGCGCATGTCGGTGGCGGTGCTGGAAAAGGTCGATCATCTGGCCGCGCTCGAGGCCGCCGATGTGGGTAAACCGCTGAAACAGGCGCGCGCCGATGCGGTGGCGCTGGCGCGCTATCTGGAATTCTATGGCGGGGCCTGCGACAAGATCCACGGGCAGACCATCCCCTATCTGGACGGGTATACGGTTTATACCCTGCGCGAACCCCATGGCGTAACCGGCCATATCGTGCCGTGGAATTACCCGATGCAGATCATCGGCCGTTCGGTCGGGGCGGCGCTGGCCATGGGCAATGCGGCAGTGCTGAAACCCGCCGAAGAAGCTTGCCTGACCGCGCTGGCATTCGGTGCGATCGCGGTTGAGGCCGGCTTGCCGGCCGGGGCTTTGAACATCGTGCCGGGGCTGGGGGCCGAGGCCGGCGCGGCGCTGTCGGCCCATACCGGCGTGCAGCATATCAGCTTTACCGGTTCGGTCTCGACGGGCGAACTGATACAGGCCGCCGCGGCGCGCAATGTCATTCCGGTGACGCTGGAACTGGGTGGCAAATCCCCGCAGGTGGTGTTTGACGACGCCGATCTTGACGCGGCCTTGCCGTTTCTGGTCAATGCGGGCATTCAGAATGCCGGGCAAACCTGCTCGGCCTCGTCGCGCATTCTGGTGCAACGCGGGGTCTATGATAAACTGTCGGGGATGATGGCGGCGCGGTACAAAGAATTGGTTGTCGGGCAAGCGATGGATGATCTGGATATCGGCCCGCTGATCTCGGCCCGCCAGAAAGACATTGTCGAGGGGTTCGTGAACGCCGCCCCCGCCGCGCGCATCCTTGCCCAAGCCCGACTGGCCGAAGGCCTGCCCCAAGGCGGCCACTATTTCGCGCCCACGCTTTACGGCGGGATCGACCCCGACGACCCGCTGGCACAGGCCGAGATTTTCGGCCCCGTGCAGGCAATCATCCCGTTTGACGACGAGGCCGACGCGCTGCGCATCGCCAATGGCACCGCCTACGGGCTGGTGGCCTCGGTCTGGACAGCCAACGGCGCGCGCCAGATGCGCATGGCCAAAAAGCTGCGGGCAGGGCAGGTGTTTATCAACAATTACGGCGCCGGTGGCGGGGTGGAACTGCCCTTTGGCGGGGTTGGTAAATCGGGCCATGGCCGCGAAAAAGGGTTCGAGGCGCTTTATGGGTTTTCGGTGTTGAAAACGGTGGCGGCGCATCATGGGTAGAACAGGTGCGGGCAGGGTGGTGGGTGCAAGCACCCACCCTACGCGGTGAGGGTATCGAATTCAGAGGCGCGCAGGCTGTGGCTGTTAAACCACGGTCTGGGCGCGGCCCCTACGGGTCCGCTTGATGTGATGGGTCTGATCAAGGCGCTGGGGTTTGTGCAGATCGACACCATCCGCAACGTTACGCGCGCGCACCATCATATCCTGTGGTCTCGCAACCAGAATTACCGCGAAAACCGCCTATGGCCGCTATTGGCCAAGCGGCAGTTGTTCGAGCATTTCACCCATGATGCCAGCCTGATTCCGATGGATTTCCTGCCCATGTGGCGGCGGCAGTTCAGCCGGATGGGCAAGTATGTGGCGTCAAGCGCGTGGTACGCTTCGGGTCTGGGGCAACAGCAGGTGCGCGATATCAGGGCCCGGATTGCCGCCGAGGGGCCGCTCTCTACCCGCGCGTTTGACACGGCGATTAAAGGAGAGCGCAAGATGTGGGCGCGCCCGCCCCATAAAAAGGCGCTGGATAAAATGTGGTACGCGGGCGAGCTGGCCACCGCGCATCGCAAGAATTTCGTCAAGTATTACGA
>JALXER010000284.1 GCA_027069385.1 Paracoccaceae bacterium | reverse complement strand
GCACAAGCAGGGGGCATGCCCCCTCTGGCGCAAGCGCCATTCACCCCCCCCGGGATATTTGGGAAAAAGAAGAAAGGAAGGGACTTCATTCTTCTAGAAGTACTCTCAGGGGGGAGCGACGAATGTCGCGAGGGGGCGGAACGCCCCCCTGCCGCCCGCAGGGCGGCCCGGCCCAAACGGAAGTCGTGTTTGCGTAAGCAAACGCGGCTGGAGTGCGGGAGGGTCGGTTCAGCTTGCGGGCATCCGGTTTTCCACGATTTGCGCCCAGAAAGAACAGCCGGTCGGGATCAGGTCGTCATTGAAGTCGTAATCCGGATGGTGCAGCGTGGCGGTATCGCCATTGCCGACGAACACGAACGCGCCGGGGCGGGCTTCGAGCATATAGGAGAAATCCTCGCCGCCCATCACCGGCAGGGTGTTGTCGTCGACCATATCGTCACCCGAGACCAGCCGCGCGATTCCAGCGGCAAACTGTGCCTGGTCGGCATGGTTTTTGGTCACCGGATAGCCCCGGTCGTATTTCACCTTGGCCGTTGCGCCAAAGGCAGCGGCGGTGCTGGTGGCAATGGCGGTGACCCGTTCCTGCGCCATATCGCGCACCTCGTCGGTCAGTGACCGGCAGGTGCCGCGAATCTCCACCCGTTGCGGGATCACATTATACGCCTTGCTTTCGGTTTCGAAGCTGGTCACCGACAGCACCAGATTTTCCAGCGGGTCGGTATTGCGCGATACCACCGATTGCAGCGCCACGACGATGTGGCTGGCCAACAGCGTCGTATCGATACAGGCCTTGGGGTTGGCCGCATGGCCGCCCAGCCCTTCGACGTAAATCGTAAACTGGTCGGTTGCTGCCATCAGCGGGCCAGTGCGCAGCGCAAATTCGCCAACTTTCAGGCCGGGATAGTTATGCATGCCGTAAACCTCTTGAATACCGAACCGGTCCATCATGCCGTCATCAACCATTTCCTTGCCGCCGCCGCCACCTTCCTCGGCCGGCTGAAAGATCACCACGGCGGTGCCGTCAAAATTGCGGGTTTCGGCCAGATACTTTGCCGCGCCCAGCAGCATCGCCGTATGGCCGTCATGGCCGCAGGCGTGCATGGCCCCGTCGGTCTTGGAGGCATGTTCGACCCCCGACGTCTCGGTCATCGGCAGCGCGTCCATATCGGCGCGAAGCCCGATCACCTTGCCCGAGCCGTTCTGCTTGCCCTTGATCACCGCCACAACACCGGTGCGGCCAATCCCTGTCACCACGTCGTCACACCCGAATTCCGCCAGCTTTTCCGCCACCAGCGCCGAGGTGCGGTGTGTTTCAAACAGGATTTCGGGATTCTGGTGAATGTCGCGCCGCCATGCGGTGATTTCGTCGTGCATTTCGGCAAACCGGTTAATTTTGGCCATGTTTAATCCTCGGTTAATGTGTTGATGACGTCGCGGATAAAGGCAACCCCCGCGTCAAGTTGTTCCAGGGTGATAAATTCGTTGGGCTGGTGGGCCTGTTCGATAGAGCCGGGGCCGCAGACCACGACCGAATAGCCCTCGCGCTGGAACTGGCCGGCTTCGGTGCCGTAAGACACCACATGCGTGCCGTTATCGCCGGTGACCCGCCGCGCCAGCCGTTCGGCGATGCCGTCTTCCTCGGGGACAAGGGCCGGATTGACGTCGCGCGCGGTGACTTCGATATAGGTTTCGGGAATGATCGCCTGCATTTCGGCCTGCACCTGCGCCACAAACCCCTTGTACCTGTCGAACCAGGCCATCGGGTCTTGCGAGGCGGGGCAGCGGATATCGCAGGTAAAGGTGCAATCCTTGGCGGTGATATTGCTGGCAGAGCCACCATTGATCACCCCCACATGCAAGGTGGTAAAGGGCGGTTCGAACATCGCGTCAACCGCGTTGGGGGTGGCCGCTTTGTTTTCCTCAAACCGCTGGCGCAGCCATTCGATCAGCCGCGCCGCCACCATCACCGCCGAGACCCCCTGATGCATCAGCGAGGAATGGACCTCGAACCCGTGCACATGGGTGACAAAGCCGATGGCGCCCTTGTGCCCGGTCACCACCCGCATTTCCGAGGGCTCGCCGACAATCACCGCCGCGGCGCGGGGCAGTTTGTCAACCATTTCGGCAATCATAAAAGGCGCGCCCAGACAGCCGACTTCCTCGTCATAGGACAGGGCAATCTGCACGGGGCGCTTCAGGTCGGCGGCGACCATGTCGGGAACCTGCGACAGGAAAACCGCATCGAACCCTTTCATGTCACAGGTGCCGCGCCCGTATAGCTTGCCGTCTTTTTCGACAACCTCGAACGGGTCGCTGTCCCATGCCTGTCCAGCCACGGGCACCACGTCGGTATGCCCCGAAAACACCACCCCGCCTTCGACATCGGGTCCGATCTGGGCGTATAGATTCGCTTTTTGACCGGTCGAATCATAAACGCGAAAGGATTCGACGCCGTAATCCGACAGGTAACCCTCGACAAAATCCAGCAGTTCCAGGTTGCTTTCGCTTGAAACAGTCGGGAAAGAGACCAGTTTGGCCATCATTTCCTGTGCGGTGTAACGGTGGGGCATGGGTATTCCTGAAAAAAGGTGACCCCCAACCTGAAACCAGTCTGACCAAAAGGTCAAGAACCTAAATTCGCTTGCCCCTGTCACGATCATGGTGTTTATTGATCGGATCAAAACGACGGGCCAACCGTCGGATAATATATCAGCCGCTAAAATGCGGTGTCCCTCGGGAGGGAACTGAATGCTCGATGCGCACGCCGACGTCTTGAACGTGGCGAATCTGAAAACTGTGTTCAACACGCGCGACGGTGTTGTGCATGCGGTGAACGATGTCAGCTTTTCCCTGAAAGCCGGAGAGTTGCTTGGGATCGTAGGCGAAAGCGGTTCGGGAAAGTCGGTGACCATGATGTCGCTGCTTAAACTGCTACCCTCGCCACCGGCCGAAATCTCCAACGGGGTGATCGAATTTGACGGGCACGACCTGCGCACCATTTCCGACGAGGAAATGCGCAAGGTGCGCGGTGGCAAGATCGGGTTTATTTTTCAGGATCCGATGACCTCGCTTAACCCGGTGTTTACCGTGGGTTTCCAGATTATGGAGCCATTGCGCCTGCATATGGGCCTGCGCAAGCGCGCGGCGCGCAAGCGGGCGGCCGAGTTGCTGGAACTGGTCGGGATACCCGATGCCATGGCGCGGTTGCGCGACTATCCGCACCAGTTTTCCGGCGGGATGCGCCAGCGCGTGATGATCGCGATTGCGCTGGCCTGTGACCCCAAGGTGTTGATCGCAGACGAGCCGACCACGGCGCTTGACGTGACCATTCAGGCGCAAATACTGGAGTTGATCAAGGAATTGCGCCACAAGCTGGGCATGGCGATTATCTGGATCACCCATGATCTGGGCGTGATCGCCGAGATTGCCGACCGTGTGGCGGTAATGTATGCGGGGCAGATCGTCGAACATGCCGAAGTGCGCGAGCTGTTCGCCAACCCGCACCACCCCTATACCCGCGCGCTACTTGAAACATTGCCCGATGTCAGCGACAAGTCGGGCCAGCGCCTGAACAGCATTGACGGGCAACCGCCCAATCTGGACAAGGCCCCCGTGCATTGCGAATTCGCACCGCGCTGCAAGCATGCCTTTGACCGGTGCCTAAAGGAAAACCCCGCGCGGCGGCCGGTGAATGCCGATCATGATGTCGCCTGCTGGTGGAACCCGCCCGGGGAAGGAGCCGCAGATGCTTGATTTCGAAAAACAACCGCTGCTCAAGGTTCGCGGCCTGAAAATGCATTTTCCCATTTTCAAGGGTATTCTGAAACGGCAGGTCGGGGCGGTCAAAGCCGTGGACGGCATCAGTTTCGATATTTTCGAGGGCGAGACGCTGGGGCTGGTCGGGGAATCGGGCTGCGGCAAGTCCACGGTGGGGCGTTGCGTGTTGCGGCTTTACGAGGTTACGGGCGGCAAGATCGACCTGGACGGGCAGAACATCGCTGAATTGAACGGCCCTGACCTGCGCGCCAAGCGGCCCGAAATGCAGATGATTTTTCAAGACCCGCAAGCCTGCCTTAACCCGCGCATGACCGTGGGCTCGATCATTGCCGAACCGCTGTACGAACACAAAAAGATGACCAAAAAGCAACGGCGCGCCCGCGT
>JALXER010000283.1 GCA_027069385.1 Paracoccaceae bacterium | reverse complement strand
CCGCCCTTCCCGTTTGGGAAGGCTCTGTGGCCGAGGGGGCCTTCAGGCTCCCCGAGGGCGCAGAGGGGCCGCTCGGGGCGGCGGTTGTCAGGTGTTGCTACGCCGGATCAGGGACAGGATGTTTTTGGCAGCTTCGGGGATATTGGTACCGGGGCCAAAGATGGCTTTGACACCGTTTTCATACAGAAAACCATAGTCCTGTTGCGGAATAACCCCGCCGCAGATCACGATAATCTCGCCTGCTCCGGCGGCATCCAGCGCCTGCACCAGTTGCGGCGCAAGGGTTTTGTGGCCGGCGGCAAGGCTGGAGATACCGACGATATGCACCTTATGGTCAATGGCGGCTTGTGCGGCTTCTTCGGGGGTCTGGAACAGCGGGCCGACCTGCACATCAAACCCGAGGTCGCCAAAGGCGGTGGCGATGACTTTGGCCCCGCGATCATGGCCGTCCTGGCCCATCTTGACCACCAGCATTTTTGGTGGCGTACCGCGATTTCTGGCAAAGGCCTGCACATCGTCCTGAATCGCCTTGAACCCCGCGTCGCCCTCATACGCTGCGCCATAAACTCCGCTAAGTGTCTTTGTTTGCGCCTTGTGGCGGCCAAAGGCGGCCTCCATCGCATCGGATATTTCCCCCACGCTGGCCCGCGCCCGCGCCGCCTTTACCGCCGCTTCCAGCAGGTTGCCCTGCCCCGAGCGCGCGACCTGCGTCAACCCGTCCAGCGCCGCCCGACAAGCCGCCTGATCACGCTGCGCGCGCACCTGTTGCAACCGCGCCACCTGTGCTTCGCGCACTTTGACGTTGTCCACATCCAGGATCTCGATCGGGTCCTGTTCAGCCAGTTTATACTTGTTCACCCCGACGATTACCTCGTCACCCCGATCCACCGCGGCCTGCCTGCGCGCGGCGCTTTCTTCAATGCGCAGCTTGGGCATGCCAGATGCGACCGCCTTGGTCATGCCGCCCAGCGCATCGACTTCGGCGATCAGTTCCCACGCCTTTTCGGCCAGTTCGGCGGTCAGGCTTTCGACATAATACGACCCCGCCAGCGGGTCGATGACGTTGGGTATGCCGGTTTCCTCTTGCAGGATAATCTGGGTGTTGCGCGCGATACGCGCCGAGAAATCGGTGGGCAGGGCGATGGCCTCGTCCAGCGCATTGGTGTGCAGGCTCTGGGTGCCGCCCAGCGCTGCCGACATGGCCTCGTAGGCCGTGCGGATCACGTTGTTATATGGGTCCTGTTCCTGCAGGCTGACACCCGAGGTCTGGCAATGGGTGCGCAGCATTTTGGAGCCCGCCTTTTGCGCGCCCATCCCGGTCATGATCCGGTGCCAGAGCAACCGTGCAGCGCGCAGTTTGGCCGCCTCCATAAAGAAATTCATCCCGATGGCAAAGAAAAAGCTCAGCCTTCCGGCAAACGCATCCACATCCATGCCCGCATCAATCGCCGCACGCACATATTCCTTGCCGTCGGCCAGCGTATAGGCCAGTTCCTGCACCAGATTGGCGCCGGCCTCTTGCATGTGATAGCCCGAAATCGAAATGCTGTTGAATTTGGGCATCTCGGCCGAGGTATATTTGATGATATCCGACACAATCCGCATGCTCGGCTCGGGCGGATAGATATAAGTGTTGCGCACCATGAATTCTTTAAGCACATCATTCTGGATGGTGCCGGTCAGGGCGGCGCGATCCACGCCCTGTTCCTCGCCCGCCACGATAAAGCTGGCCAGTATAGGGATCACCGCGCCGTTCATGGTCATAGAGACCGACATTTTATCCAGCGGAATCCCGTCAAACAGGATCTTCATATCCTCGACGCTGTCAATCGCCACACCGGCCTTGCCCACATCGCCCACCACGCGCGGGTGGTCGCTGTCATAGCCCCGATGCGTGGCCAGATCGAACGCCACCGACACGCCCTTTTGCCCCGCCGCCAAATTGCGCCGGTAAAAAGCGTTGCTTTCCTCGGCGGTTGAAAACCCCGCATATTGCCGGATGGTCCATGGGCGGCCCGCATACATGGTGGCGCGCGGGCCACGGGTGAACGGCTCCAACCCCGGCAGGCTGCCCATATGGGGCAGATCGGCCACGTCCTCGGCGGTATAGAGCGGCTTGACGCTGATCCCTTCGGGGGTTTCCCACGTCAGATCACCCAAAGTTCGCCCGCGCAACTCTTTCTCGGCCAGCGCCTTCCAGTCGGTTTTGTCGGTCATGTTTTCACTCCGGTTATTCAGGGGTTAGCGCATAGTTCACGGATAGCGGGTTTCAATACCCTTGTACGAAAGTGCCAAAACCTGTCTTATTCAAACTCCATGATCACGTCATCCACGGCCAGACTGTCGCCCGTGCCTGCGTTGATTTTGGCAATCACCGCCTTTTTCTCGGCGCGCAGCACGTTTTCCATTTTCATTGCCTCGATGGTGCACAGGGCCTGACCGTCCTGTACCTCGTCCCCCACCGCCACGGCCATATTGACCACCAGACCGGGCATCGGGCAAAGCAGCAGGCGCGAGGTATCGGGGGGCTGTTTTTCGGGCATCATCGCGGCCAGTTCGGCACGGCGCGGCGACAACACGCTGACCTTGACGTCGGCCCCGCCATGGCGCAGGCGCAGCGCGGCGGGCAGGTGGTCCAGCTTGACCGCCATGCGTTCGCCATCCACCACCGCCTCTATCAGGGTTTCGCCCAGATGCCAGTCGCTGGCAATGCCGATTACCGGCCCGTTGGCAAACCGTACCTCGGTATGCTCGGCCAGTTCGGAAACGGTCACCGCAAAGGTTTCACCATCCAGTGTCACCACCCAGTCGGGGGCAATCACGCGGGTGTGGTTTTGCAAAGTCCCCGAAATCTTTGCGGCGCGGGATTCGGTCAGCATCTGCACATGCGCGGCCAGCGCTGCCAGCCGCATCTTGGCGCATTGGTCCAGCGTCACGCCCTCGAACCCGTCGGGGTATTCCTCGGCGATAAACGCGGTAGAGATATCGCCCGACACAAAGCGCGGGTGGTCCATCACGGCGCTAAGAAACGGCAGGTTGTGGCCGATCCCCTCGACCTCGAACCCGTCGAGCGCCTGACGCATGACCTCCATCGCCGTGGCCCGGTCCGGGCCCCAACTGCACAGCTTGGCGATCATCGGGTCGTAATACATGCTGATCTCGCCGCCCTCATACACGCCGGTATCGTTGCGCACAACGTAGTTGGGCGAGGCCTCCTCGGCGGGGGGGCGATAGCGGGTCAGGCGGCCGATCGAAGGCAGAAAACCGCGATAGGGGTCTTCGGCGTAAAGGCGGCTTTCGATTGCCCAGCCGTTCAGCGGCACATCGACTTGCGCGATGGCCAGCTTTTCGCCCGCCGCCACGCGGATCATCTGTTCGACCAGATCGATGTCGGTAATCAGCTCGGTCACCGGATGTTCGACCTGCAAACGGGTGTTCATCTCTAGAAAGTAGAAATTCTGCTCGCCATCCACGATAAATTCAACCGTGCCGGCGCTGCAATAATCGACCGCTTTGGCCAGTGCCACCGATTGCGCCCCCATGGCGGCGCGGGTTTTGGCGTTCAGAAACGGCGAAGGGGCCTCCTCGATCACCTTTTGCTGGCGGCGCTGGATAGAGCATTCGCGCTCGTTGAGGTAGATGCAGTTGCCGTGCTTATCGCCAAGCACCTGAATTTCGATATGGCGTGGCTGGGTGATGAATTTTTCAATGAAAATCCTATCATCACCAAAACTCGCCGCCGCTTCGTTTTTGGAGCTTTGGAAGCCCTCAATGGCCTCGTCATCGTTCCACGCAATCCGCATGCCTTTGCCACCACCACCCGCAGACGCCTTGATCATCACCGGATAGCCGACCTCGCGGGAAATTTTCACCGCTTCCTCGGCATCTTCAATAAGGCCCATATGGCCGGGCACGGTGGAAACCCCAGCCTCTTCCGCCAGTTTCTTGGAGGTAATCTTATCCCCCATCGCCTGAATGGCCCCCACCGGCGGGCCAATGAAGGCCACGCCAGCGGCTTCCAAAGCCTCGGCAAAAAGCGGGTTTTCGGACAGGAAACCATAGCCGGGATGCACGGCCTCTGCCCCTGTTTGCTTGATCGCCTCCATGATTTTTTCAATCACGATATAGCTTTCAGCCGCGGGGGGCGGGCCGATATGCACAGCCTCATCG
>JALXER010000282.1 GCA_027069385.1 Paracoccaceae bacterium | reverse complement strand
GATCTGATGCCCGAACAGGGCACCAATCCGGTGAACAAATACCTGCCGCCCCGACCCAAGGCCGATGTGAACGGCACCCAAACCCCTGCTTTGAAAGCAGAAGCAACCGAAATCACCGGCTTTCTGGGCTGGCTAGATCGTACATTGGAGAAACTCTGATGCATCCCGCACCTTCTGTTATCATCTTTACCGTGTTTTCCGGCCTTGGCTTTGGCATGTTGTTCATGCTGGGCACGGGGGTCTACGCGCTGACCGGCTGGACCGCGTTCTATTACTTTTTCGCAGCCTTCGCGATGGCGGTTGGCGGCTTGATGGCCTCTACCTTTCATCTGGGCAACCCGAAAAATGCGCTCAAGGCGTTTACGCAATGGCGCACCAGCTGGCTGTCGCGCGAAGCATGGATGGCTATGATCACCCTGAGTATTGCCGGGCTTTATGCGGCGGCGGCGATCTTTCTGGATAAACAAATTGTGCCGCTGGGCATGGTTGCCGGCGTGCTGGCCCTGATCACCGTTTACACCACCTCGATGATGTATGCGCAGCTTAAAACCGTGCCGCGCTGGAACCACTGGACCACCTCGGCGCTGTTTATCCTGCTGGCGCTGGAGGGCGGCGCGATTGCCATGGGCGACACGCTGGCAACGCTGGTTTCGCTGACGCTGGCCGCTGTGGTGCAGACCTATGTCTGGGTGGCGGGCGACAAACGCTTTGCCCAGCGCGGCCACACCATCGAAACCGCAACGGGCCTTGGCAACCTTGGCAAAGTGCGGCTGGTGGAAAAACCCCATTCGGGCAAGAACTATCTGCTGACCGAGATGGTCTATGTGGTGGCGCGCAAACATGTACCCAAGCTGCGCCTGATCGCGGTGCTGCTGATGTTTGCCCTGCCGATTCTGTTTGTGACGTTGTCGAGTTGGCACGGATCCTTCTATCTGAACATTCCGGCGCTGGCCTCTTATGTCGTGGGCGTGCTGGTGCAGCGCTGGCTGTTCTTTGCCGAGGCGGAACATGTGGTCGGCCTTTATTACGACGCGCGCTAACGCCGTTGATATTACCCAAAAGCCCTGCCCGAAACGGCGGGGCTTTTTGCGTATAACAGGCCTTGACCCGATCCGCACTATTCCAGCACTTCGCCCGCAAGAATACCGGTTCCGCCGATCCCGCCATCTTGTTCCGGCCCCGGGTCGGTAACCGCGCTACATGCTGCAAGCCCGAGCAGCAGCGCCAATATGACAAGCAATCTCATTCTTCGACCTCCGTTCTGAAATACCCGCCGGCGCGAAAACGGGCCGGTCCGCCGGATTGATCCTGAAGCGCCGCCGCGCGGGCGTTCACCTCTTGCAAAACCTGCTCCATCCGGGTGCGCCAAAGTGCCTCCAGTTCCTGCACTGCCTCGACGCTAAGCGCGTTGTAATGCACCGCACGTTCAAAAGCCGGTGGATCTCCGATGACATTCCCCACCGCCGTTGCAAGGTGGTCTCCGACATTCCGGCCCAGATAGTCGATCTGCGCTTCGGTGCCCTTTAGCGGCACATGGGCGGATTTCAGCAGCCGGACGCGGCCCGAATCCGCCTTTGCTGTGCCTGCCGCGATCAGTTCATCCAGCAACGATCTGGGGTGAACATCGCGCCGGATCGAGCGCGCCAGAGCATCGAATGAATGCGTTTCACCATGATGCGGCAACGGTGCGCCATCAAATTCCGCAAGCCAGCGCGCCACCAGTCGCGATAACGCATTCGGGCGGTTCCGGGTCGATGGCTGAGGGGGGGAGAGCAGCCGCGAAACATCGCGGCGCTGCAAACCGGTCATCACGCTTATCCGGCTGGCCGATGCTTTGGGCGCGGCCACCTGACGTGCAACATCGACATAGGCGCGCTTCAAATGCTCTGCCAGATCACCAAAACGCAACCCCTTGGCCATTGCAAGGCGGGCCAGCGGCCGGAACAGGCGGTTTAACACAGAATCCATAAATGTATAATTTGCACATCTTGACAGGATTGGAAAGTCGTTTATAAAAAATGTGTAAATTACACATTTATAGAGGAATCCCGATGAAACGTTTAATCCTTTTGCTGTCGTCGCTGCTACTGGCCGCCTGCGATACTCAATTCCAGAACACCTCCGGTGCGGCCTATCTGGCGGCCGGTAAACCCGAAGGCATATCGTCAGCCGTCGCTTCTTACGAACCCGACCTGCATTTTCCGGCGCGCATTGGCGTGGTGCGGCTGGTTTATAACCGGATCACCACAACCCCGAATGCCGAGCGTCTGCTTTTCGCGGAAATGCTGTCGCGGGTTCCCGGAGAAGTGGTCCAGCTTGGGGCGTTAGAGGCGCGCATGTCCGGCATCCCCGACTATCGTACGCTGGACCAGAACGATATTCGCACCCTCGCTGTCTCGCGCCATTTGGACTATGTGCTGGTCCTGTCCTATGATCCGGGGCAAAACAGTGCCGAAGCCCTGTTTCTGGATGTCCGGAGCGGCTATCCCTATGCAAGTATCGAAACCGCCGCGCAAGGGCGGGGAAGCGCGAATTTCTGGGGTGGGCCGGTTCGCAATCAATACCGCCTTGGCGTGATTACCCTGCGCCTGGCGCGCCATCTGGCGCCCGAGCTGGAGGCGATGCTGACCGGACTTGCCACGCAGAACCGCTCCTGAACCTAACCTGTTGGCCGTCGGTGTTATGAATGGACAAGCCGGTGGAGGATATGGCAACGTGGCGCGGAACAGGCCATGTTGCCAAACCCGAAGGGGATAACCGATGCCGATCAAAACCACCTGCCTTGGGTCGTTTCCCAAGCCCGACTATGTGCCGATCAAGGACTGGTTCAAGGTCACCCATGCGGATAAGAACTATACCGATGATGTGGTGAACGCGTGGTCCGATGATCCCGAACACGAACCGGCCTTTGCCCGCGCCACCCGCGCGGCGGTGGAAACCCAGATTGCGGCGGGCATCGATATCCCGACCGACGGCGAACAGCGCCGCGAGAATTACGTGCATTACCAGTGCCGCTATATGGAGGGGTTCGATTTTGACCGGCTCGAACATCGCGTGCTGCGCAATGGTGCCTATGAAAGCGATCTGCCCGCCATTCGCGGCAAGGTGAAGGCCGGGCAGCCGGTATTGCCGCGCGACTATCGTCAGGCGCAGTCGTTTTCCGATCGGCCGGTCAAGCTGACCATGCCCGGCCCGATGACCATTATCGGTACCGTGGCCGATTGTTATTATAACGATGACAAGGCTCTGGCCTTTGATCTGGCCGACGCGCTGAATCGCGAGGCCCGCGCGCTGGCCGATGCGGGATGTACGCATATTCAGGTGGATGAACCCTTGTTTGCCCGCAAACCCGACGATGCCGAAGCCTTTGGCTATGAAGCGCTGGAGCGGGTGTTCCATGGGTTGCCCGACCACGTTGTCCGTGTTTCGCATATGTGTTGCGGCTATCCCGAACATATCGACCAGCCCGAATATCCCAAGGCCGATCACAATGTGTATCATCAGCTGGTCAGCGCGCTGGACGGCAAAATCGACGCCTTGTCGATCGAGGATTGCCACTGCCATAACGACCTGTCCCTGTTCGAGAAGTTCACCAAAACCACCGCCATTGTCGGGTTTGTGGATATCGCCATAAGCCGCATCGAAGCGGTCGAACAAATCGCCGCGCGCATGCGCGAGGTGCTAACGGTTCTGCCCCCCGACCGCCTGATCGCTGCGCCCGATTGCGGCCTAGGGTTCCTGACCCTCGATCAGGCCCGTACCAAGCTGGACCATATGTGCCAGGCGGCAGCGATGGTTTAGGGTCATGACCCTGGACCTCCGGTGTTGACACCGAAACATGCCAATCACCCGAAGCCCTTGCCCCGCGCGGTCCCGCGCCGGGGCGTCTGCCTCTGCGAGGAGCCGCAAGCGGCCCCTCTTATCGGCAGAGCTTGTGCGGGCACAAGCGGGGGCGGCTGCCCCCCTTGCGCAAGCGCAATTCCCCCCGCGAGTATTTTTGGAAAAGTGGAAACAGGGGGGAATTGGCGTAGCCAAGGGGGGAAGAATTCCCCCTGCCCGATGTGCGAAGCACGAGGGCCCGGCCCAACTGCTGGAGGCTCATTGCGCAAGCAATGATGCCGACAGCAGGCGGGAGCGCCCGGTCGGGGTTACAGGCCGTCCTGCGGGTGCAGGGTCATCTGGTGGTCGGGCGGGG
>JALXER010000281.1 GCA_027069385.1 Paracoccaceae bacterium | reverse complement strand
ATCCATGGGAATGCCGCGCGTCTCGGCGATCTCGGGCGAGATCTTGCTGGCGGGCGACGGGCCGCCATGGCCGGGCTTGGCCCCTTGCGACAGCTTTACCTCGATCATCTTGACCTGCGGATCGGCGGCCTGTTTGGCGAACAATTCGTCCGAGAACGACCCGTCATCGTTGCGACAACCGTAATAACCGCTGCCGATTTCATAAATCAGATCGCCACCGCCGGCACGGTGATAGCGGCTGATGCCGCCCTCGCCGGTATCATGGGCAAACCCGCCCATGGCCGCGCCCTTGTTCAGCGCCGAGATCGCGTTGGCCGACAGCGCACCAAAGCTCATGGCGGAAATGTTGAAGATCGAGGCGTCATAGGGCTGCGTGCAGGCCTTGTTGCCGATTTTCACCCGGCAATCCCATGGTAGATCATGCTTGGCCAGCACCGAATGGGTGATCCAGCTATAGCCCGCCGCGTACACATCCTCGCGGGTGCCGAACGGGCGCTTGTCCTCGGCCCCTTTGGCGCGTTGATATACGATAGAGCGGTCATCGCGCGAAAACGGTTCCTTGTCGCTGTCGCTTTCGATCAGGTACTGGCGGATCTCGGGGCGGATGCTCTCCATGATCCAGCGGACATGACCCAGCACCGGATAGTTTTTCAAAATGGCGTGGTGGGTCTGGCGCATGTCGATAATACCCACCAGCGTAAGCCAGCCAAACAGGATAACACCGATCCAGAATATCGGGTAAAACAGCGCCAGAACAATACAGGCAAGCGTCAGTGCGGTGACAATAACAAAAGTGGAATAACGGATCATTTCAAACCTCGAAAAGTAAATTCAGGCAAAGGAAAACATACCGGCGGCGCTTGAACAACGTCTTAATTTACCCGCGCGATCACGATTTGCGGCGAAACCGCGCCAATGCGCGGTTTTATTCATTGTAAAATGTGCCGAATTGCGCCATTTTCCGCGCAGCAGCCAGACAGGAGAATCGACGCTATGACGGATGGGGAAACAGCCAAACCGGCCTATAAACGTGTGCTCATCAAAATTTCCGGAGAGGCGTTGATGGGCGACACCCAGTTTGGCCTGCATCCGCCCACCGTAGAAAAGATCGCCGCCGATATCAAACGGGTGCATGATCTGGGGATCGAGATCTGTCTGGTGATCGGCGGGGGCAACATTTTTCGCGGCATGGCGGGCAGCGCACAGGGGATGGAGCGCACCACCGCCGACTATATGGGGATGCTGGGCACTATCATGAACGCGCTTGGCATGCAGGGCGCGCTAGAGGCGATGGGCGTGTTCACGCGGGTGATCTCGGCTATTCCGATGGATCAGGTCTGCGAACCTTACATCCGCCGTCGCGCCGTGCGCCATCTGGAAAAGGGCAGGGTGTGCATTTTTGCTGCGGGCACCGGCAATCCCTATTTCACCACCGACACGGCGGCAACGCTGCGGGCCTCGGAAATGGCGTGCGAGGCGATGTTCAAGGGCACGCAGGTTGACGGGATTTACGACAGCGACCCCAAAACCAACCCCGATGCGAAGCGCTATGAGACCGTGACCTATGACGAGGTTTTGCAAAAAAACCTGAAAGTCATGGATGCGGCGGCGATTGCGCTGGCGCGCGATAACCGCATGCCGATCGTGCTGTTCAAACTGGACTGCCCCGAGGGGATGGTCGGTGTTTTATCTGGTAAAGGCAACTTTACCACCGTATTACCAAGTTAGGTCAGGAAAAGGGTTTGCACATGTCAGACGATATTGAAATTGATACCGATGCGCTGGAAAAACGCATGGACGGGGCACTGAATGCGCTTAGGGGCGATTTTTCGTCACTGCGCACCGGCCGGGCTTCGGCCTCTATGCTGGATGCGGTAATGGTCGATGCCTATGGCTCTCCGACGCCGATCAATCAGGTGGCAACCATCAACGTGCCCGAACCGCGAATGGTGACGGTCAACGTATGGGATAAAACCATGGTGCAGGCGGTGGACAAGGCGATCCGTACCTCGGGGCTGGGCTTGAATCCGGTCATGGACGGCACCATATTGCGCCTACCGATCCCCGAACTGAACGAGGAACGGCGCCGCGAGCTGACCAAGGTTGCGGGGCAATACGCCGAAAACGCCCGTATCGCGGTGCGTAACGTGCGCCGTGACGGTATGGACCAGATCAAGCATGCCAAGAATGACGGCATGTCCGAGGATGACCAGAAAATCTGGTCGGACGAGGTGCAGGACCTGACCGACAAGGCAATTGCTGCCATCGACGCGGCGCTAGAGGCCAAGCAGGCCGAGATAATGAAGGTATAGACCATGGCCAACTCGCGGGCAAAACGCAACGTTGCCACCGCTACCCATGTTGCGATGATCATGGATGGCAATGGCCGCTGGGCCGTGGCGCGTGGCCGCCCCCGGCTGTTTGGCCATAAACGCGGCGTGGAAACCGTGCGCGAGATCGTCAAATCCTGCCCTGATCTGGGGATCAGCCACCTGACCCTTTATGCGTTTTCAACCGAGAACTGGAAACGGTCGAAATCCGAGGTGGCAGGGCTGATGCTGTTGCTGCGCCGCTATATCCTGAAAGAAATCGCGGCGCTGGTGGAACGGGGGGTGCGGTTGCGGTTTATCGGGCGGCGCGACCGGCTCGATGCCAGTCTGGCCCGCCTGATGAGCAGCGCCGAACAACAGACCGCAGGCAATGACAAGCTGAACCTGACCATCGCGATCGATTATGGCGGGCGTGACGAATTGCGTCGCGCGGCGGCGGCTGCGGCGGCGGATCTGGCGGCGGGGCGGGTGGATGAAATCACCGAATCCCTGATCGAGTCGCATCTGGACACCGCCGGTTTGCCCGACCCCGATCTGGTGATCCGCACTTCGGGCGAATGCCGGACCTCCAATTTTCTGCTCTGGCAGGCGGCCTATTCGGAATACGATTTTGTCGATGTAAACTGGCCCGATTTCAGCCCCGAACTGTTTGCGCAGGCCCTTGACGGGTTCATGACGCGCGAGCGTCGCTTTGGCGCGGTGGCCAAATGAGCGGCACCCCGAAACAGTTCGGCGACCTGTGGGTGCGCATCGGGTCGGCGGTGGTGCTGGCACTGATCGCGGGCCTGATCTTCTGGATTGGCAGCGACTGGGTGGCCCTGTTGCTGGGGCTGGTCGGCGCGGCGATGGGCTGGGAATACCGGCGCATGATCATGACCGATGCCAGCCTAAAGGATCTCGGCCTGTGGGTGTTTGTGGCGGGCGTGGTTGGCGCGGTGATTGCCACCAACCTGTTCGGGCTGTTCTGGGGCCTGTTGCCCATCATTGCGGCGGCGGTTTCGCTGTGGGGGATCAAGCACAAACGGCCGGTCTGGACGGCGGCGGGGATGCTCTATATCGGCTTTCCAGTGGCCGCGCTGGTCTGGATTCGTGCCGAGCAGGGCTTTGTCACCGTGGCGTGGCTGGTGCTGGTGGTGATTGCTTCGGATGTGGGCGGGTATTTTGCCGGTCGGCAGTTTGGCGGGCCCAAGCTCTGGCCCGCGATCAGCCCCAAAAAGACGTGGTCGGGCACCATGGGCGGCTGGGCGCTGGCGGCGGGTGTCGGGCTGCTGTTTGGCCTGTTTGCGCCGGGCTGGCCCTTGGCCGATACCATTTTGATCAGCCTGATCCTGTGCGTTGCGGCGCAGGCGGGCGACCTGCTGGAAAGCTGGATCAAACGGCGCGAGGGGGTCAAGGATTCCTCTAACCTTATCCCGGGGCATGGCGGCGTGCTGGACCGGTTCGACGGGCTGCTGGCCGCAACGTCGGTCTTTGCCCTGATGCAGATCATTTTCTAGATGCGCCGCCTCAGCATATTCGGCTCTACCGGTTCTATCGGGCAAAACACCATGGACCTGATCCGCCGCGAGCCGGAGCGCTTTGACGTGGTTGCCCTAAGCGGCGCGGGCAATATCGCCCTGCTGGCCGCGCAGGCCATCGAGTTTCGCGCTCAAATCGCCATAACCGCCTTGCCCGACCGGCTGCCCGAGCTGCGCGATGCGCTGGCAGGCAGTGGCGTGATTGCTGCCGCCGGTGCCGACGCGATTGCCGAGGCCGCGGCGCGTCCGGTGGACTGGGGCATTTGCGCCATTGTCGGCGCGGCCGGGCTGCGGGCCAGCATGGCGCTGGCGGCGCAGGGTCGCGTTCTGGCGCTGGCCAACAAGGAAAGTCTGGTTTGCGC